>NZ_BAFB01000163.1 GCF_000248075.1 Gordonia otitidis NBRC 100426
ATTGCTCGCTCGCAGTACGGGATTCGAGACGAGCGAGCAGCTCATCGTCGCCGACGTCGATCTCGACAGGTTGCGGCAGGAACGTATTCGCATGGGCAGCTTCCACGACCAGGTGGGCGACCTCAAGGAACAACTGAAGTCGTTGCGCCACATCGACTTCGAGTTCGGCGACCTCGACGTCGACGACGACCTGCGCCGTTCGGTTGCACGCTTCCCGTTCGTACCCGCCGACGCGGGCGACCGTGACGAACGATGCCGCGAGGTGCGTGACATCCAGGTGCAGGGCCTTGCCGCCCGACTGCGTGCCACGGGTATCGAGAAGGTGATCATCGGCGTGTCCGGTGGTCTCGACTCGACGCTCGCGCTGCTCGTCGCCGTCGACACCTTCGACCGACTCGGCCTGCCGCGCACCAACATTCTCGCGTACACGATGCCGGGGTTCGCGACGGGCGGAGCGACACTGCGTCGCGCACACGTGTTGATGGATTCGCTCGGTGTCAGTGGAACCGAGCTCGACATCCGTCCGTCGTGCGAGCAGATGCTCGCCGACCTCGGGCACCCTTACGCCAAAGGCGAGAAGGTGTTCGACGTCACCTTCGAGAACGTGCAGGCGGGCGAGCGCACGTCGCACCTGTTCCGCCTGGCCAACTTCCACGGCGGCATCGTCCTCGGAACCGGCGATCTGTCGGAGCTCGCGCTCGGCTGGTGCACCTACGGTGTCGGCGATCAGATGTCGCACTACAACGTCAACACGTCGGTCCCGAAAACGTTGATCCAGTACCTGATTCGGTGGATGATCTCCACCGGCCAGTACTCCCGGGAAACCACCGACACCCTCGCCGAGATCCTCGACGACGTGATCTCGCCCGAGCTCGTGCCGCCGGGAGAAGACGGTGCGATCCAGAGCACCGAGGACACCGTCGGCCCCTACGAACTGCACGACTTCTTCCTCTACTACCTCACCCGCTTCGGCTATCGCCCCGACAAGATCGCCTACCTGGCCGGGCAGGCGTGGGGCGACCGGGAACGCGGCGCGTGGTCGGAGCTGATCGCTCACGAGCGTCGGAATGCCTACGATGCCGCGACCATCGACCACTGGCTCTCGACCTTCCTCAAGCGGTTCATGAGCAACCAGTTCAAGCGCACCGCGATGCCGAACGGCCCCAAGATCGGCTCGGGTGGGTCGCTCTCGCCGCGCGGCGACTGGCGCTCGCCGTCGGATGCCTCCGCCCGCACCTGGCTCGACCAGCTCCATGGGCGCTGAGGGCGCGGCTGCTGGGCCGCGGCCCCGCCAAACCCCGTCGACGGCACCGGGAATTGTGTCGACGGCACCGCCGAGCCCGGCGGCGGCGCGGTGAGGCGCGGCAGGGGTGCGCGCCCGGAGGCTGAAAGTAGGGGAAGGGGTTCTTCCGCGAGGTTTTGCCCGTTCCGCTAGTTGTTTCTGGGGGAAGGGGCCGGAAGTAGGGGAAGGGTGGGCCGGTGCGCCGACGGCACCGGGATTCGCGCCGACGGCACCGCCGAACCCGTCGACGGCACCGGGAGTCGGGCTGGCGGCGCGGTGAGGCGCCGTGGTTGGTGCGCGCCCCGGGGCAGAAGTAGGGGAAAGGGTTCTTCCGCGGGTTTTCGCCCGTGCCGCTAGTTGTTTCTAGGGGAAGGGCGGGAAGTAGGGAAGGGTGCGTCGGTGCGCCGACGGCACCGCCTAAGTCGCCCACGGCACCGGCATTCGCGCCGGCGGCACCGGGTTTCGCGCCGACGGCACCGGCGTTCGGGCCGAAGGCACCGGGAGTCGGCCCATTCGGGCCGACGGCACCGACGCCGCCGGCCCTACAGCCCCAGGTCCTTGGCGATGATCGTCTTCATCACCTCGTTGGTGCCGCCGTAGATCCGGGAGACGCGTGTGTCGGCGTACAGCCGGGCGATGGGGTATTCGGTGATGTACCCGTACCCGCCGTGGAGTTGTAGGCACTTGTCGATGACGCGCCCCGCGGTCTCGGTCGCGAAGAGCTTGGCGCGCGCGGCGTCGGCGACCGACAGTTCGCCTCGGTTGTGCAGAATCAGTGCCTGGTCGACGAACTGCTGCACCGCGGCGACGTCGGCCGAGCACTCCGCGAGGACGAACTTGGTGTTCTGGAACGAGGCGACGGGCTTGCCGAAGACATCGCGCTCACGGGTGTAGGCAAGGGCATGCTGCAAGGCCGCATTCGCGGTGGCCGACGCTCCGATGGCGATACTCAGCCGCTCCTGCGCCAGGTTGTGGGTGAGGTAGGAGAAACCCTTGCCCTCCTCGCCGAGCCGGTCCTCGACGGGCACGCGTACCGACGTGAACGACAGCTCCGCGGTGTCTGACGCCTTGAGGCCGATTTTCTCCAACTTCCGCCCGACGGCGAAGCCCTCAGAGGTGGTGTCGACGACGAGAATCGACAGCCCGGCACGACGGTTGTCCGCATCGAACGGTGCGGTGCGGCAGACCACGAGGATGCGGTCGGCCAGCGCACCGCCGGTGATGAACGTCTTCGCGCCGTCGAGGATGTAGTGGCTGCCGTCCTCGGAGAGTTTGGCCGCCGTCGAGATGTTGGCGAGGTCGGAGCCCGTGCCCGGTTCGGTCATCGCGATGGCGAACATGATGTCGCCCGAGGCGAATCCGGGCAGCCAGCGCTGCTTCTGCTCGTCGGTGGCGTACTCCATCAGGTACGGCAGAATCAGATTGGTGTGCACCGATTCGCTGCCGAAGGTCACGCCCGCGAGCGCGGTTTCCTCCGACACGACAAGCGAATACGTGAAGTCGTGCACACCACCGCCGCCGTACTCCTCGGGCACCTCGATGCCGAGCACCCCGAGTTCGCCGAGCTTGCGGTAGAAGTCGCGTGGCGGATGCCCCTGCTGCTCCCACTCGTGGTGAACCGGAACGACCTCCTTGGCGATGAAGTCGCGAATCGTCTTGCGGAACGTCTCATGGTCTTCGTTGAATACGATGCGCTGCACGGTTTTCCCTCCGTAGTCGTATGTTGCTTCGTTCAGTGGACGGCGTACTCGCGCAGCAGTCCCTTGCTGATGATCTGCTTCTGGATCTCACTCGTGCCCTCGCCGATGAGCAGGAACGGTGCCTCGCGCATGAGCCTCTCGATCTCGAACTCCTTCGAGTAGCCGTAGCCCCCATGGATGCGAAACGACGCCTGGGTGACCTCGGAACAGTATTCGCTGCACAGATACTTGGCCATGCCCGCGGCGACGTCGTTGCGTTCACCTGAGTCCTTGAGCCGCGCCGCATTCACCATCATCAGGTGCGCGGCCTCGACCTTGGTGGCCATCTCGGCGAGGCTGAACGCGATCGCCTGGTGCTCGGCGATCGGCTTGCCGAAGGTGAAGCGCTGCTGCGCATACTTGATGGCGAGTTCGAAGGCGCGCTGCGCGACCCCACAGGCACGCGCCGACACATTGACCCGCCCCACCTCGACACCGTCCATCATGTGCGCGAAGCCGCGGCCGGACACTCCGCCGAGGATGTCGTCGGCCGACGCCCGATAGTCGTCGAAGATCATCTCGGTGGTGTCGATGCCCTTGTAACCCATCTTCTCGATCTTGCCTGGGATGGTCAGTCCGGTGACCACCTCGCCGAATCCTGCGGGCTTCTCGATGAGGAACGTGGTCAGATTGCGATGCGGCTTGTCGGCGCCCTCGTCGGTGTGCACAAGAGCCGCAACAAGAGTCGACGACGCTCCGTTCGTCAGCCACATCTTGGCGCCGTTGACGGTGTACGAACCGTCGTCGGCGAGCTTGGCGTTCGTCTTGATCGCGGCGACGTCGGATCCGAGGTCTGGTTCGCTCATCGAGAATGCGCCTCGAACCTCGCCGGTGGCCATCCGCGGCAGGAATCGTTGCTTCTGTTCGTCCGTGCCGTGCTGACGGAGCATGTAGGCGACGATGAAGTGGGTGTTGATCACCCCCGAAACGCTCATCCACCCGCGTGCGAGTTCTTCGACGCAGAGCGCGTACGTCAGCAGCGATTCGCCGAGACCGCCGTACTCCTCGGGGATCATCAATCCGAACAGACCGAGTTCGCGCATGCCGTCGACGATCTCCTGCGGATAGGTGTCGTCGTGTTCGAGCTGCTGCGCCGTCGGAATGATCACGGTGTCGACGAACCGCCGCACCGTGGCGACGATCTCCTCCTGGGTGTCGGACAGACCGAGGGTGCCAGCGAGACGTGCCATGGTCCCAGGGTGCACCAACGACCCGGCCCGCAGGAACGGGGAGATCGGCTAACAGACCGATAGGACAAGACAATGTCACGGCTCATAGGCCGCGGCTATGACCCCGTGAACGCGAATCTACTTGTGATCACACGGGCGAAGTGGTCGGCTCGAAGTGACCGCAGGAGCCCCGTGATGGACGTAACCACCGGCGGCGGAACGAAGGGACACCCCGATGTCAGATGCAGTGATCGTCGACGCCGTGCGCACTCCGATCGGGCGTCGTAACGGCGCGTTGTCGGGGATTCATCCGGCCGATCTGTCGGCCCACGTGCTCGAGGCACTCGTGGAGCGGACGGGGATCGAGCCGTCGGCGATCGACGACGTGATGTGGGGCTGCGTCAGCCAACACTCCGAGCAGGCGGGCAACATCGCCCGCACAGCCGTGCTCGCGGCGGGATGGCCGACGACGGTGCCCGGCACCACCATCACCCGCGCGTGCGGTTCGAGTCAGCAGGCGCTGGCCATGGCAGCGGCCGCCGTGATCTCGGGGCAACTCGACGTCGTGGTCGCAGGAGGGGTCGAATCGATGAGCAGGGTCCCGATGGGAACCGCGGCCCCGAACGGCGAAAGCCAACCGGCCACTGTGCTCGACCGATTCGGCGTCGACCGCTTCAGCCAAGGCTTGGGTGCCGAGGAGGTGGCGCGACGCTGGGGCCTGGATCGAACCCAGCTGGACGAGTACTCGTTACGCTCGCACGAACTCGCAGCTGCCGCTACGGATTCGGGCGCGTTCGACGGTCAGCTCGCCACACTGCCCGGCGTTCTCGAAGGCGATGAGGGCATCCGCCGTGGCGGAACGCTGGAATCGCTCGGCAAGCTCAAGACGGTATTCGACGAGCACGGCGTCATCCACGCGGGCAACGCATCGCAGATCTCCGACGGCGCCGGTGCATTGTTGGTGATGTCGAGTGAGACCGCGGCTTCGCGCGGATTGACACCACTGGTGCGGATACACACGACCGTTGTCGCGGGGGATGATCCGGTGATCATGTTGACCGGTCCGATCCCCGCCACGGCCAAAGCGCTTGCACGGTCGGGCCTCTCGATCGACGAGATCGGGGCATTCGAGGTCAACGAGGCCTTCGCTCCGGTGCCGCTGGCATGGCAGATCGAAATGGGCGCGGACGAGAAGGCGCTCAACCCGCTCGGCGGTGCGATCGCCGTGGGGCACCCACTCGGTGGATCGGGAGCCATTCTGGCCACCCGACTTGCTCACCACATGCGCGACAACGGCATTCGCTACGGTCTCCAGACGATGTGTGAGGCCGGCGGAATGGCCAACGCAACGGTTTACGAATTGCTCGTCCGATGACACAACTGCATTACCCCGAGATCACGCTCGACGCTCTTCCGGCAAGTATGGCGGCGATGTACCCCGGCCGGAACGCCGTCGTCGATGGCGACAGAGTGCTCAGCTACACCGAATTGGACCATCGGACAGCTGCAGTGGCCGCGGGCCTGCACCGTGCTGGTGTCGACGAGAGAGACGTCATCGCCCTGCACCTCGACAACAGCATCGAGTTCGTCCTGGCCTACTACGGTGCTCTGCGTGCAGGTGCAACGGTCACACTGGTCAACCCCGCGCAGCCGGCGCCGGGCCTGCGCGCACAACTCGACGACACGAACGCGGCGGCGGTGTTCACCTCCAGCGGGCACCTCGATGTGCTCCGTGAGGCGCTCGGCGACGACTCGCTCCT
>NZ_BAFB01000162.1 GCF_000248075.1 Gordonia otitidis NBRC 100426
CCCGATGAGGTCTACAACGCCGCGGTGGCGTGGGCCGGGCAGTTCCGTAACGCGGCGAGCCTGGCGCTTGCGGCGGCCAAGAAGTCCGTCGACCAGGGCCTCGGCGTCGACCTCGAGACCGGACTCAGGATCGAGGAACAGCAGTTCGCCGCACTGTTCGCCACGGACGACCGCACGATCGGAATGGACTCGTTCGTCGCGAACGGCCCCGGCAAGGCGCAGTTCACCGGCAAGTGATGCGCGCGGGTAGGGTTCAACGGCAACGTGCCCTACCGGCGAGTAGGTATCGCCGTCGCGGACACAGCACAGGGCGAGAGTAGGAGACCCATGACGACCACCGAAAACGAGTCGGCAGCCGATCACGTCGATCCGGCTCCCAATCCGCATGCCACCGAGGAGCAGGTGAAGGCCGCCCTGGAGGACACCAAGCTCGCGCAGGTGCTCTACCACGACTGGGAGGCCGAGACCTACGACGAGAAGTGGTCGATCAGCTTCGACGAGCGGTGCATCGACTATGCGCGCGGCCGATTCGACGCCGTGGCAGCCGACCAACCGCTGCCGTACGAACGTGCGATGGAACTCGGGTGCGGAACCGGCTTCTTCCTGCTGAATCTGATGCAGTCGGGTGTTGCGACAAAGGGCTCGGTGACCGACCTGTCGCCCGGCATGGTGAAGGTCGCGTTGCGCAACGCCGAGAACCTGGGCCTCGACGTCGACGGCCGTGTCGCAGACGCGGAACGTATTCCGTACGACGACAACACCTTCGACCTTGTGGTCGGGCACGCTGTGCTGCACCACATTCCCGACGTCGAGCAGGCGTTGAGTGAGGTGCTGCGCGTCCTCAAGCCGGGCGGCCGTTTCGTGTTCGCGGGTGAGCCGTCGACGATCGGCGACTTCTACGCACGCTGGATGAGTCGGGCCACCTGGTGGGCGACAACCAACGTCACCAAATTGGGGCCGCTGAAGTCGTGGCGTCGACCGCAGGAGGAACTCGACGAGTCGTCACGCGCCGCGGCGCTCGAAGCCGTCGTCGACATCCACACGTTCGATCCGGACGAGCTGGCGGACATAGCACGCTCCGCGGGAGCGGCGCAGGTCGAGACGGCGACCGAAGAGCTGGCCGCGGCGATGCTCGGCTGGCCTGTCCGCACGTTCGAGGCCGCTGTCCCCTCGGAGAAGCTCGGCTGGGGCTGGGCTGGTTTCGCGTTCGGAGGCTGGAAGCGGATGACCTGGCTGGACGAGAACGTGCTGCGTAAGGTCGTACCGCCCAAGTTCTTCTACAACGTCGTCGTGACGGGAACCAAACCCGCCAACTGAGTGACCGATCGCCTTACAGACATCGCGCCGCGCAGGACTCCTCCGCGGTGCGATGTGTATCGATGGCTGCTCAGTGGGCCGGTGTCATACGCCCGTACTCCTTGGCCGACCTCATGGTTTCCGGTGTTACGTCCTCCTTCCGACTGAACCTGCGCGATGTCGCGAGCCCGGCGTGTGCCAAGGTGTCTGTGGAACCCGCACCTGCCAGGGGAGATGCCAATTGGGTTATCGGTTCACGCTCGACGACGTCGCGTTTCTCCGTGGTCGTTATGGCGAGAAGGCGCTCGATGTGGTGTCGGGCATGCCCTTGACGTCTGCATCGATGATCGCCGACGTCGAACACGCACGCGGGCGCTACGCCCCACACGACGCTGCGCTCATCGAGACGACGCGGTGCCGGCGTCGGGCAACCGCCAAACTCCGCGATGCCGACCGCTGGCTGCTGACCGACGATGCGCTTCAACAGGCGACGCCGAGTGTGGTTGCCGCGCACCGAGCTTTCGAGATCGCCGACAGATTTCCAGGTGCGGTTGTCCACGATGTCACGTGCTCCATCGGCGGCGAGATGGTGGAACTGACTGCGACCGACGGAATCGGCGGCGTCATCGGCAGCGACCTCGATCGGGTGAGAGTGGGCATGGCGCAATACAACTGTCGCGAGATCGGCGGTGACCTACCCTCGGCGCTGCTGCTCGCCGATGCCCTGACGCCGACCTCGACCGCTGATGTCGTGCTCGCCGATCCCGCCCGACGTTCCGGCGGTGGGCGTGTCTTCCGACTCGACCAGCTCGCACCGCCGCTGCCGGACGTGTTGATGACCTATGCCGATCGTGTCGTGATCGTCAAATGTGCCCCGGGCATTGACTATCGGGCGCTGCGTAACCGATTCGGCTTCAGCGGTGAAGTGCAGGTGACCTCGCTCGACGGCGGAGTTCGTGAGGCGTGTCTGTGGAGCGGACCGGGAATCGGCGAGCGAACACGTGCGACAGTTCTGCGCACCGGGACCGACGGCGCCGTCAGTGGCTTCGAGATCAGCGACGACGAACCCGACGATGTCGAGCACAGTGGTCCCGTCGGCAGGTGGATCATCGACCCCGACGGCGCCGTGGTACGTGCGGGGCTTGTTCGCCAGTACGCGGCACGGCACGGACTGCATCAGCTCGATCCCCAGATCGCTTACCTCACAGGCGATCACGTACCTCCGGGAGAGCGCGGATTCGAGGTGCTCGAGGAGGTGTCGACGTCGGAGAAGGCGCTACGCAAGGCTGTCGCCGCGTACGGGTGTGGAACATTGGAGATCCTTGTCCGTGGACTCGACGTCGATCCCGATGCTCTGCGGAAGCGGCTACGTCTCAAGGGGTCTCGGTCCCTGAGCCTGGTGCTCACCCGCATCGGCCGCAAGGGTGTCGGGTTCCTGTGCGAGGCCGGTGTCAGGGCGGTCTAGCCTGATCGCACCGCAGCAGATGGCAGCCACAACGCAGAGTGCCGCCGCGATGTGGAAGGCGTTGTCGTAGCTGCCCTGCGCGTCGCGGATGTAGCCTGCGCCGAATGCGGCGATCGCGGCGCCTATCTGGTGGGAGGCGAACACCCAGCCGAAGACGACCGGGGTGTTGGCGCCGAAGTAGTGTCGGCAGATCGCAATGGTCGGCGGCACGGTGGCCACCCAGTCGAGTCCGTAGAAGATGATGAACACCCAGGTGCTCGGTTCGGCGTGGGGTGAGAGCAGTAGCGGCAGGAGTAGGAGCGACACTCCGCGACCCAGGTAGTAGATCACCAGCAGCACGCGCGGGTCGACGCGGTCGGTGAGCCAACCGGAGAACACGGTCCCGGCGACGTCGAAGATCCCGATGGTGGCCAGCAGCGACGCGGCGACGGTCGTCGGCATCCCGTGGTCGTGTGCCGCTGGAATGAAGTGGGTGCCGATCAGCCCGTTCGTCGTCATACCACAGATTGCGAAACTCGTTGCCAGAAGCCAGAATGCGCGTGTACGCGCTCCCTGGAGCAGCCCTGCGGCTGCTGCGCCGAAGCTGCCATTGGGTAGTGTGTCGATCGCGTCGTGCGACGTTGCCCCGTAGGCCGTGGTCGCCACATCGGATGGTCTGTCCCTGATGAACAGCAGCACGACCGGGATCACGGCTACTGCGGCGACCGTGACCACGATCGAGGCCCACCGCCACCCGTAGACATCGGTGATGTGTGCGACGACCGGCAGGAAGATCAGTTGTCCGGTGGCGCTCGCGGCCGTGAGCACACCGGTGACGACGCCGCGTCTGGCCACGAACCAGCGAGTGGACACCGTCGCGACGAATCCCATGGAGATCGACCCGGTACCCAACCCGACGAGCACGCCCCAGAGAAGCAACAACTGCCAGCTCGACGTCATGAAGACTCCGAGACCTGTTCCCGCAGCGATCAATCCAAGTGCGACGGTCAGAATCGGACGTACGCCGAACCGGTCCATGAGCGTTGCGGCGAATGGTGCGGTGACTCCGAACAACACCATGTTGATCGACATCGCTGCGCCGATCGTCGCATGGGACCAGCCGAACTCCATGTGGAGGGGATCCATCATCACGCTCGGCACGGCCCGGAATCCGGCGGCGCCGAGAATCGCGATGAAGCTCGCGCCCGCGACCAGCCACGCCCAGTGCGGCCGACGGCCGCCCAAACGTTGACGCAGGGGTGTTCTCAGGGGCTCGCGCTCTGGTGTCACGGTCACATATCAAGAATCGGGCGCAGCTGTCCCGAGTGCCAGTGGCATAATTGCCAATATGTCGGAAGAATCTGCCATCCATCGCATCGCCGTCTTGCTGCTGGAGCCGGTGGTCGGGTTCGATGCGACGATTCCGCCGTTGCTCTTCGGGCAGGCCGTCGACGATGCCGGTCGGTCGCTCTACGAGGTCGAGACGGTCGGACTCGGACCGTCGCCATTGCAGACGACGACGGCCTACCAAATCACGCCCAGCGCTGACGTCTCGGCCTTGGCCACGGCGGACACGGTGATCGTGCCGGGGACAAAACTGGCGTCGTGCCGCATCGACGGGACCATTCCCGACGATCTGCGTGAAGCGCTCACACTGATCCGGCCGCGGGCCCGCGTCGTGTCGATCTGCACGGGGGCTTTCGTGCTTGCGGCGGGCGGCTATCTCGACGGGCGCAGGGCCACGACGCATTGGCGTTACGCCGACGACTTCCGAAGGCTGTACCCACGTGTGGATCTCGACGAGTCGGTGCTCTTCGTCGACGACGGTGACGTCCTGAGTTCGGCCGGTCTCGCCGCGGGAATCGACCTGTGTCTGCACATCATTCGACGTGATCACGGCACCGCGGTGGCCAACGCCGTTGCCCGGCACTGTGTGGTCCCTCCCTGGCGCGAGGGAGGACAGGCACAGTTCATCGAACGTCAGGTCCCCGGCGTCGGGGGCCCGACAACCGCCGCGACGCGCGAGTGGGCAGTCCACCACCTCGACCAGAACCTCTCGGTCAGCGCACTTGCACGCCGCGCACAGATGAGCCAGCGGACCTTCAGCCGCAGATTCCAAGAGGAGACCGGCGTGTCGCCGGGCGTCTGGGTACGGGAGCGACGTCTCGACCTTGCTCGCGAACTACTCGAGGCCGGTGAGCTGTCCATTGACGTGATTGCTGCGAGATCCGGTCTGGGGTCTGCCGACACGCTGCGGCACCATCTGCGTAGGCATCTCGGCATGGCGCCGAGTGCATACCGAAAGGTCTTCGTGGGCAGGTGATGTCGGGTCGGTTGATTCGACGCTATCGGTCAGGACTCGGTGCCCGCGATGTACCAGCCGCCTGGCTCGAGTCGAATGTTGTTGCCGTCCCGGTGGCTCGCCTCGGAGGCGAGATGTCCGGTGTCGCCGAGGTCGACCGTCACGTCCGTGGCGGTCCGGTTCGCGTTGAGTGCCACGATGATCGGGGGACCAGTGGACACCTCGTACACGAGCAGGCCCTGATCGACGGTCAGAACACGTACCTGCGCGTGCTCGATGTCGAAGAATCGGCGCCGAATCGCGAAGAGTCGCTGGTGAAGACGATAGACGGGCGGAAGTTCGTCGTCGACAGGCGGTGTGTCGGGCAACATCTGACGGACCGCATCGTCACCACCGACGCGATCCTCCTTGGTTCCGGTCCATCCCAACTCGTCGCCGTAATAGACCGCAGGGGTGCCCGGGAGCGTCGCAAGCAGAACCACGGCGAGGTCGGCAGAGTGCTCGGCAAGACGCGTCGCCGTCCTGGTCACGTCGTGGTTGCCGACGAACGTCCACGGGACGAACGTCTGCAGCATCTCGCCATGGCGCACGAGGGCCCATTGCAATTCATGCATGTTGGCGTCGATGATGCTGCTCCAGAACGCTTTCCACAGCTCGTATTGAGTCACCGAGTCGACCCCGGTGTCGGCGACGTAGCCGGGATAGTCGCCGTGGATCACCTCTGCCATCACGTAGGCGTCCGGGAACCGCTCACGGACACGTGGCAGGACGGTGCGCCAGAACTCCTGCGGGACGGCGTAGGCGGCGTCGAGGCGCCACGCGTCGACGCCCGCCGCAAGCCAATGGCACATCACCTCGACCACCAGATCGGCCACCGCGGGGTTGCGGTGGTCGAGCGTGACCAGGTCGCCATGGCCCTCGAACGTCTGCACGTGTCCATCCCGGTCCCGACGCTCCCAACCCCCTTCAGCCACGTCGTCGGACACCTGATCATGCTGGCGCGACACGTGGTTGAAGACGCCGTCGAGCATGATGCGGATGCCGCGAGACCGGCACGCGGCGACGAGAGCGTCGAAATCGCTTCTGTCGCCGAGGCGTTCGTCGATCGTGAAGTGATCGAGCGTGTCGTATCCGTGAGTGGCCGACGAGAAGATCGGACCGAGCGCGATTCCGTTGACACCCAACGCGACTGCGTGGTCGAGCCAGTCGATCAGTGCCGACAGCGGGCGACGGCAGTGCCGATCCACTCCGGTGGTGTCGGCGCCGAGCGCGCCGAGAGGGTAGACGTGCCACCAGATCGACGTGGCGACCCAGGCAGGCGTGGTTGTCGTCATCGCGCCCACTCTAGTGGCTGCCGTGTGCAGCTAGTCGATGTTCTTCTTCGAATCGAAGAAGAACACCTCACCGATGTTCGTGGCGGTGGCGATCTGGCCGGAGGCGGACACCGCGACACCCGTCGCGAAGCCGGTGGCGCCCGGCATCGCCAGCGTGCGTTTCGTGTTCCCGTTGGCGGTGTCGACCTCGACCAGCGACAGCGATTTCTGATCCTCGCTGCGCACGACCGTCCAGACGCTCGTGGACGAGGTGAGGGTCGACAGGCTCACGGCCGCGAGATCCTTGCGTTGCCACACCTGCTCGGCGCGGTCGCCGCGATCACGCAGCAGCGTCAGCGGCGCACCGAGTACACCGGTCGGAATGATCAGGCCATCGGGTGACACGGTCATGGACGCGAATCCGTAGCCGCCGTTGTCGTAGGTCCACTTGGTCTTCCCGTTCGCGGCGTCGAGCGCGACGATCTGCCCGAGACGGCTGAACGTGTACAGCGTGGTCCCGTCGGCCGACAGCGTCGGCGCGCCGATCACACCACCGGGAACGTCGGCGTGCCACATCTCGCGGATCGTTCGCGTATCGCCCTGCTTCGCGTACGAGAAGCCCCGGATCTGGGAGGCGATGGCGCCCGTCGGCCAGAAATTCAGAAAGAAGCGGCTGTGCTGTTCGTCGACAGCGGGAGGGGCGGGCACGGCGCAGCGCGGACCGTTGCTCACGCAGTCGCCGTAACCCCAGAGGGGATCGCCGGGGTCGGCCTCGGGACGCAGTCGCACCTCCGGGGCGGTGAAGTCGCTGGTCTGGGTGTTGAGCATCAGAATCTGGCCCTGTGTCGTCACGACGAGGACCTCACCGGGAGCCGCGAACTTCGCAGACAGCGGCACGCCGATGACCGGCATCCGCCACCGGATCGCGCCACCAGCGTTGAGCGACAGGAAGGTCGCCTCCTCGCCGACGTAGGGCTGGTCGAACTGGTCGAGCAGTGTGGAGTTCGCCTCGATGCCCACGCGCATGCGCTTGCAGAAGTTCATGCGACCGGAGTTGGGGTCGAGAACGAGCAGGTTGCACCCGTTGGCGGTAGCCGCGGTGACGTTCACGTTCGAGTGGTTCGACACCGTGACCGGCGCGGTCACCGGTCCGCCGGTCGGTCTGGTCCAGCTCAGCGCAAGATCATCCGGGATCGACGGATAGGCGTAGTTCGAATTCGCGCCGTTGCCGCCGTAACTGGCCCAACCCGGGCTTGCGACCGAACGTACGTCGATGTGTCCGTCAGAACAGGCGCTGATCGTCAGCACGGCGCTGAGCAGGAGCACCAGCGAAGCCAGAACTCGTCGCGGTGCCCGAATCCGGCGGCCAACCACAGCCATCCTGCTCCCGTCGTGTTCGGCTCCCGGCACTGCACCGGGACGCCAGCAGTAGAGCCTATCGTGCGACGCTCCGCCGCCGATCCGGACCGCGGCGTCGATTAGGGTGAGTCGTCATGACGACGATGTGGAACGCCTCCTACCGGTCTCGTTGGCGGGCCGGACGCCGCCGCGATCCGCGCCAGGCGCGATTCGTCACACTCGACTCGCTGCGCTGGGTGGTGCGCAACAAGGCATACACACCCTGGTACCTCGTCCGGTACTACCGGCTGGCCCGGTTCCGTATGGCCAACCCCCACATCGTCCTGCGCGGAATGCTCTTCCTCGGCCGCAATGTCGAGATCCACGCGACACCGGAGTTGAGCAGGATGGAGATCGGACGCTGGGTGCACATCGGCGACGGCAACTCGATCCGATGTCACGAAGGAAGTCTCCGCATCGGCGACAAGACGGTCTTCGGCTGCAACAACGTCGTCAATTCCTATCTCGACCTCGAGATCGGCGGCTCGGTGCTGATCGCCGACTGGTGCTACATCTGCGACTTCGACCACAAGACCGACGACATCACGTTGCCGATCAAGGACCAGGGCATCGTGAAGGGACCGGTGCGGATCGGCTCGGACACCTGGGTCGCGGCCAAGGTGTCGGTCCTGCGCAACACGATCGTCGGGCGCGGATGCGTGCTGGGGTCGCACGCGGTGGTCAAGGGTGTGGTCCCCGACTATTCGATCGCCGTCGGAGCGCCCGCACGAGTGGTGAAGAACCGCAAGGACGACTGGGCTGCGAACGCGCAGGAGCGTGCGGAACTCGAACGTGCGCTGGCCGACATCGAGCGCAAGAAGGCCGAGGCCCGCGCGCACGGGCACTGAGTTCGAGTCTGGCGGTGATCGGCCGCCGGTGAGTGTCGAGGGACGCTAGTGTCCTGGATCGCGTTCGGGCAGTGGCCTTTCGGGAATGAACGGGCGGCCCACCGGGTGCCGCACACGACGTTTCGCCGACAGGTAGACGCCGCTGGTGCGTTCGGCGACCTCCCGCCAGGAGAACTCCTCGGTCAAGCGTTGCCGGGCGCGTCGGGCACGCGCGCCGGCCTCTGCGGGATCGGACAGACATGACCGAACGGCCGCTGTCAGTCCCGCCACGTCGCCCGGGGCGAAGGACAGGCCGGTCGGCGACATGGTCGGGTCGGCGTCGGGGTGCACCGACACCGCCTCGCCCAGCCCGCCGGCCGTGGAGACGACGAGCGGTGCTCCGGTGGCCGCCGCTTCGAGGGCGACGATGCCGAACGGCTCGTACCGCGACGGCAGGACGATCGCGTCGCATCGGTGCATGAGGTCGACGAGTCGGTCGTGCCCGACCGCACCCAGAAACCGCACCGAACGCGACACCCGGTGTCGACGGGCGGTCTCGACGAGCCAGTCGTACTGGGTGCCATCGCCGGCGATCGTCAGCGTCGTACCGGGGTGCGTGCGGCGGATCCGGGGGAGCGCGGCGAGAAGATCCTGCACCCCTTTCTCGTATTCGAGGCGGCCCGCGAACAGCAGTTCCGCAGGCCCCTGGGCGGTGCGTGTTCGTTCGGCATACGGCCAGAGGTCGACGTCGATGCCGTTGTGGATCACCTGGACGTCGGGCAGTCCCGGACCGAACAACCGATTGACCTCGTCGCGCATCGACGTCGAGCATGCGATGAGCGCATCTGATTCGTTGGCGAGCCACCACTCGACGGAGTGCACCTGTCGATTGGTGCGCCCACTGACCCAGCCACTGTGTCTGCCCGCCTCGGTGGCGTGGATGGTCGAGACGAGCGGGACGTCGAACAGTTCTGCGAGCGCGACCGCGGGATGGGCGACCAGCCAGTCGTGTCCGTGGACGACGTCCGGGGTCCACCGCGAGTCGGGATCCGCCGCGAGGATGCGCAACCCCGCTCGCACGAACGCATGACCCATGGCGAGCGTCCACGCCATCATGTCCTGCCCGAATTCGAACTCCGGTGGGTCCTCGGCGACGGCGATCACACGGACACCCTCGACACGGGTGTCAGTGGTCGGATGGGTCAGTGCGTCGGTCCCCGACGGTCTGCGCGTCAGCACCACGACGTCGTGCCCGGTTGCGGCGAGTTCGGTGGCGAGATGGTGCACATGCCTGCCGAGACCGCCCACCACGACCGGCGGGTACTCCCACGAGACCAGCAGAACCCTCATACGCGCTCGCTCCCGCGCAGGCGTCGGGCGTCGAGGTCGGCGAACAGTCCGTCGGCGAGATTCCACCCGGCAGCGAGTCGGCCGGCCTGCGCTGTTCGGCCGCGCAGGGCAGCGTCGGCGATCTCGCGCACAGCGTGCGCATGGGTGTGTGCTCTGCGGACGGCGTACTCGGCGGCGGTGTCCTTGGAGACCATGAACGGCCAGTCCGACGACACGGTCAGCAGCGTCTCCCGGACGATCTGGTCGGCGACGTGGTCGCGCACCGATCCGGCGTCGAGCAGCTTGTCGATGGTGTCGAGTGCGGTCTCGACCACCTCGGCGTTGAGGTCGACCAGGTGCTCGACCTGTGGGCCGTTCCAGACCCGCCAGTCCTTGCCCGATCCCCACGAGCTGTCGGTGAGTGCGACCGGCTCGCCGACGAACCCGTTGGCTGCGGCCGACGCCATCGTCCCGACGCGCACGCCCGCCTCCGGCAGGCGTCGGAGTACCTGCTCGAGCCATCGAGGTCCCTCATGCCACCAATGTCCGAACAGTTCGGTGTCGAAGGCCGCGACGACGAGCGCTGGTCGTCCGATACGCTCGGACTCCGACACCAGCCGTGCGCGCACGTGCTCGACGAAATCGTCGACGTGACGGCCGATGACCGGGGCGACGCGATCCGGCTGGTAGAGCTTTTTGTCCTGTCCCGCAACGGTTTTGCCTGTCACACGCGACATCTTGAACCCTGTCGAGTGATCGTAGGTGTGGAAGTCGCGGTAGGCGGGATGGCCCGGATAACCCGATTTGGGCGACCACACCTGATAGCTCACCGTCAGATCCCGACCGAACGCGAGTACGTCGGAGTCGCCGACGGGCCGCGCGAGCGCGGTGTCGCCGTGGAGCGCGGGGCCGTCGACCATGAAGTGTCCGACGCCGGCCGCCGCGTACTCGGTCTCCATTCCGGGCGTGAAGGCGCACTCAGGGGCCCAGATGCCCTGCGGCGCGAAGCCCCAACGCCCGCGAGCATCGGCGAGTCCCTCGGCGAGCGAGTAACGACGCAGTCGCGGGTCGAGTAGTGGACCGAACGGATGAGCCAGCGGGCCACCGAGGATCTCCAGTACGCCGGTCTCGGCCAGAGATCTGACGAGAGGGCTCGCGCCGTGTAGCCAGTGCCGCTCGAACTCCGCCATTGCTTGTGCGGCGCAACGGAACTCGTGACCTGCGAGCTCGCGGCGCGCGACGTCGGGTGTTTCGGTCGCCTGCATCGCCCGCAGCTGCCAGTCGGCAAGCCATTCGTGCATCGAGCGGAGGCAGTACGGATCGTCGAGCTGGGCGGCCAGTACAGGTGTGATCCCGAGGGAGAGCTGATTGGTGAAACCGTCGGCGGCGAGGCGTCGCAACATGGCGAACACAGGAAGATAGGACGCAGCCCACGACTGGTACAGCCATTCCTCGCCGACCGGCCATCTGCCGTGGTTGGCCAACCACGGCAGATGAGAGTGCAGCACCAGTGTGAACTGTCCGGGCACGGGCGAATCGCCACCGATCGGGTGCGCAGAACCTGCGACGGGAGAAGAGGTCATCGGCGTCGTCAGGGCCGGACCGCGACGGCGAACAGATCGAGCGAGGCGTCGATGTCGACGTCGTCGGCGGCGACGATGGTGAAGTCGTCGGCTGTGATGGCGGCGACGTCGGCGACCAGTTCGTCCGGCCAGTCCTCGCCCGCAAGCGCACGGTCGATCTGCGCATCGATGAGCGACCCGCCCCACTTCTCGTCGAGTGTCGACAAACCTGCACCGTGGTAGACGCCATGCATCACAACGGTTTCCATCCCACCCTCGATCAGCAGATCGGTGAGCTCTGCTGCGTCGAGCTCACGTGTGTGGAAGGGATTCAACGGGGTGTCGCGTCCCGGTGAGAAGGTGATGCGGTTGGGTGTCGAGATCAGCAGGCGTCCGCCGGGGCGCAGCACGCGTCTGCACTCCGCGATGAATGCCGCCTGGTCCCACAGATGCTCGATGACCTGGAAATTGACGACCACGTCGACCGACTCGTCCGGCAACGGCAGGTCGACGAGATTGCCCTGGATCATCGTCAGCTGCGGATAACGCCGACGCGTGTGCTCGACGGCCGACGCGTCGTAGTCGACACAGGTGACCGTCGCGCCCTCCGCTGCGAGCATCGCTCCGCCGTATCCCTCTCCGGACCCCGCTTCGAGTACGTGCAGACCTCGACACGATTCGGCGATGAAGCGGTAGGCGATCTCGTGGCGCCGGAACCAGTAGTTCTCGGCGGGGATGCCGGGAACCGTGCGTTCCCCGGTCAGCGCGAGCTGTGTCTCGGTGCTCAACGTGGCCAAGCTCGCCGCGCCTGTGGCGGCAGCGGATTCGGTGCTCACCGTCGACCGACGTTGTGTGGTCGAGCCCTGTGCGTCGCTCATCCCCACGAGACTAGTACCCGGGGTCGTCCCACGAACCCCCTCCGGTGCACTCGCGCGGTCGCGGCGGTCGGATCGTGGGCATAGTGTGAGGTAGGCGATGTTCTGCGGCCAATTCGGAGGCGCTAAAGTGGGTGGAGACCGATGGCCTTACCCGCCGGTAAGTTGCCGAACCCGACGCAGGAGGTCGACGAAGACCCATGACAAACATTGTCGTTCTGATCAAGCAGGTTCCGGACACCTGGTCCGAGCGAAAGCTCTCCGAGAGCGACTTCACGCTCGATCGTGAGGCCGCCGACGCCGTGCTCGACGAGATCAACGAGCGCGCGGTCGAGGAAGCGCTGCAGATCAAGGAAGCCAACGGAGGCGAGGTCACCATCCTGACCGCAGGCCCCGAGCGTGCCACCGAGGCCATCCGCAAGGCACTGTCGATGGGTGCCGACAAAGCCATCCACATCCAGGACGATGCGCTGCACGGCTCCGACGCGGTGCAGACCGCCTACGTGCTTGCACGCGCACTCGGCACCGTCGAGGGCGTCGAGCTGGTCATCGCAGGTAACGAGGCCACCGACGGTCGTGTCGGCGCCATCCCCGCGATGATCGCCGAGTACCTCGAACTGCCGCACCTGACGCACCTGCGCAAGCTCACCGTCGAGGGCGAGTCGCTCAAGGGTGAGCGCGAGACCGACGACGGCATCTACCACATCGAGGCAGAGCTTCCCGCGATCGTCAGCGTGAACGAGAAGATCAACGAGCCGCGCTTCCCGTCCTTCAAGGGCATCATGGCCGCCAAGAAGAAGGAAGTTCAGGTCGTCGGGCTCGCCGAGATCGACGTCGAGCCGTCGGATGTGGGTCTGGAGAACGCCGGTACCACCGTCACCAGCTCGACCCCGAAGCCCCCGAAGACCGCGGGCGAGCGTGTCACCGACGAGGGCGACGGCGGCGTGAAGGTCGCCGAGTACCTCGTGAGCCAGAAGATCATCTAGGCGCCGCTGCGTAACCAGACCACCTCACCGGCCCGCGCAGCCACCTAGCTCGCCGCAGGCCACCCAGACATCCAGGAGCAAAAACAATGGCAGAAGTACTCGTTCTGGTCGAGCAGGACGCCGAGGGCGCCCTGAAGAAGGTGACCAACGAACTGATCACCGCCGCTCGTGCACTCGGCACGCCGTCGGCCGTCGTGGTCGGCGCACCGGGTGGTGCCGACGGCATCATCGACGACCTCAAGGCCGCAGGCGCCGAGAAGATCTACGTCGCGGAGTCCGACGACGCCGCGAACTACCTGATCAGCCCCAAGGTCGACGTGCTGTCGTCGGTTGCCGAGCAGGCATCGCCCGCGGGCATCCTCGTTGCGGCCAACGCCGACGGCAAGGAGATCGCGGGACGTCTCGCGGTTCGTCTCGGGTCGGGCGTGCTCGCCGACGTCGTCGACGTCAAGGAGGGCGCCGTGGGCGTCCACTCCATCTTCGGTGGCGCGTTCACCGTCGATGCGCAGGCCAAGGGCGACACACCGATCTTCTCGGTGCGCCCCGGCGGCGTCGAGGCCGCCCCGCAGGCAGGCGCGGGTGAGCGCGTCGACGTCGAGGTTCCGGCGCAGGAGGGTGGCGTGAAGATCACCAAGGTCGAGCCGAACGTCGGTGGTGACCGTCCCGAGCTCACCGAGGCATCGATCGTCGTCTCCGGTGGTCGCGGTGTCGGTAGCGCCGACAAGTTCTCGGTCGTCGAGGAGCTCGCCGACTCGCTCGGTGCAGCGGTCGGTGCCTCGCGTGCCGCCGTCGACTCGGGCTACTACCCCGGCCAGTTCCAGGTCGGTCAGACCGGCAAGACCGTGTCGCCGCAGCTCTACGTCGCGCTCGGCATCTCGGGTGCGATCCAGCACCGCGCGGGTATGCAGACCTCGAAGACCATCGTCGCCGTCAACAAGGACGAGGAAGCGCCGATCTTCGAGATCTCCGATTACGGCATCGTCGGCGACCTGTTCAACGTCGCACCGCAGCTGACCGAAGAGGTCAAGAAGCGTAAGTGATCTCGACAAGCTCGATCAGCGGGCTTGCTGGTTGAGCTGCCTGCCGCTGGTTGAGCTGCCTGCCGCTGGTTGAGCTGCCTGCCGCTGGTTGAGCCTGTCGAAACCACTCGTAGCGATCCCCGGCCCATCTGGGCCGGGGATCGCTGCTTTCTGTTCACCGAGCACGCCCCGACACGTCACGCCCACGTAGCAGCACGGTCGTTGCGACTGGCTTTCATCTGGGACATGACAGACGTACTGACCTCTTCGGTTGTGGGGCGTCACCTCGCGTGCTCGTCAGAGCTCGGCCGCAGCGACACCCGCACCCTCGTCGATGCCGGACGCCTGCGGATCGTCCTGACCGACTCGGCCGAGCTGATCGACGCGGTCCAGCGACTGCGCTACGACGTGTTCGCCGAGGAGCCCGGCTTCTCCGACCGCATCGGTGACCACACGACGGCCCGTGACGCCGACCACGTCGACGAGTTCGCAGAGCATCTCGTCGCTGTCGACGACGAGCACGGTGTGCTGGGTTGCGCGCGGCTGCTCGCGCCGCCGCGCGCTATCGCCGCCGGCGGGTGGTACTCCGCGAGTGAGTTCGACCTCCGCGAGATCGACCGGATCGGTGGGTCACTGGTCGAGATGGGGCGCGCGTGTGTGGCGCCGGGGCACAGACACGGGGCGATCACCGCGCTGCTGTGGGCGGCTCTCGTCCGATATCTCGACGACGCCGATTACCGCTACGTGATGGGCTGCGTCTCGGTTCCGTTGAGCGGACCGGGCGGGCAACCACGGGGTGCGACGCTGCGCGGCGTCCGCGACCACGTGCTCGACCGCCATCCGGCGCCCTGGCGAGCCACTCCGTTGCGCGACCCCCTCGTCGACGGTCGCACCCTCGACGAGATCGAGCCGCCCGTCACGCTCACGATCACGCCGCTTCTGCGCGCCTACCTGCGGCTGGGCGCAACGGTCTGCGGACAACCCGCGATCGACGAGATCTTCGACGTCGGCGACTTCGTCACGGTTCTCGATCGCGAGACCGCCAACATCCGCTACCTCGACAGACTTCGTGCGACAGGCGCGCGACTCGCAGTACCCACCCGAGAGTGAGGTCCCCATGACGGCCGCCACGATCATCCCCGTGCCCACGCTGCCGGACACCCCGACGCCACCGGCACCGCTCTCGCCGACACCGGTTCCGTCCGCACTTCCAGGCGTGAGTGTTGAGCACGGCGCGTCGTCGGACGAGGACGTGCGCCACGCCTGGTTCCCGGCGAGTCCGTGCGGCGACGAGTGCCACGCCGACGATGCGCGAGCGACGGCGAACATGCTCACCGTCGTGACCCGCGTCGTGCTACTCGCGGCGTCGACCACGCTGTTTCTGCTGACGGGATCCCTGGTCGCGTTCCTGCCGCGACTCCTGCGTCGTGCCTACATCCGTACCAGTGCGCGAACCCTGTTGTGGTCCTTGGGGATTCGGGTGGTCATCGATGACCGTCGACCCTTCGCCACGAACA
Organism: Gordonia otitidis NBRC 100426; assembly: GCF_000248075.1. Lineage (GTDB taxonomy): Bacteria > Actinomycetota > Actinomycetes > Mycobacteriales > Mycobacteriaceae > Gordonia > Gordonia otitidis. Next base: position 15,869 of record NZ_BAFB01000162.1, read on the forward strand.
CCAGAGGGCTCGTGGTGGCCAACCACATCTCGTATCTCGACATCCTCGCGGTCGCGGTGGTCAACCCTGCCCGATTCGTGGCGAAATGTGACGTGATGTCGATGCCGGTGGTGTCGACTCTTGCACGCAGGCTCGGCATCATATCGATCGACCGGGGCTCGTTGCGCGCCCTGCCCGCGACGGTGCACAGGGCTGTCACCGAACTGCAGGCCGACAACTCGGTCGCGGTCTTCCCGGAGGGGACCACCTGGTGCGGTCGCGCCCGCGGCGACTTCCGGCCTGCCTTCTTCCAAGCCGCCATCGATGCGGGCGTCCCGGTCATCCCGCTGCATGTGGAGTTCACCGTCTCCGGGACGGTCACCACCGCAGCGGGTTTCATCGGCGATGACTCGCCCGCCGACACGTTGCGGCGCGTGTTGCGCACCCGTGGACTCGCGGTGCGTATCCGAGTGCACGAGTCCCAGCTCCCCCGATCCGACCGTAGGGAACTCGCCGACCGGTGCGCCGAACTCGTCGGAGGCCCGGTCGGGCACCTTCATCGGTGAACCGGCGGGGTGCGCGGACGCGTGGCGGGGCACGGGTGATCGCCGACACACCCTGCGGGCGGATCGGTTACGGTGAGAACAGCGCACCGTCCCCGGGCGCGCCCAACCGTCGGGAGGCTTTCGTGACCGCGAGTTCGCAGGCACCGATCGAGAACGACGTCGACGCACGTCGCGAGGCGGCACAGGCGCGCTTTGCCGAACTGCGTACCGCCCGAACGCCCGTCGCCGACGCCGATCTCGACGCGGTGTGGGCCGACCTGGACACGATCAGACCCGCGGACATGCTCGGACGGTGGCACGGCGGCGAGTTCGTGACCGGTCACGCGATGAACGGATTGCTCACCAAGATCGGTTGGTACGGCAAGAACTTCATCTCGACCAGCGAGGTTCAGCCGTTGGTCTGCCGCAACGATGCGGGCGAACTGTACTCCAACACCGAGGTCGGCAAGGGTGAGGCGTCGCTGTGGGCCGTCGAGTTCCGCGGCGAGGTCACCGCGTCGATGGTCTACGACGGCCAGCCGGTGATCGACCACTTCAAACGCGTCGACGACACCACCGTGATGGGGATCATGAACGGTAGCGGCGGACTCATCGGTGGTCGTCACTTCTACTTCTACCTCGAGCGGGATTCCTGAGCCGTCCCGATCGTCGAGCCACATCGTTCGCAGGGCCACATCGATCGCAGGGCCACATCGCTCGCAGAGCCACATCGTTCGCAGGGCCCGTCCACGCCGAGCTGCCTCCGGCGTCGACGTCAAGCCGTCGGCAAGTGATCGCCAAGCGCCTCACCGCACTCTGTCGTCGTCCCTGAAGGATCGACACGAAGGCAGAAGCCATGGCGCATACCGAACCGACACACACGAACCCGCCGAGAGACACGAACCCGCCGGCACACACGAACCCGCCATGGATCCGGAGCGCACCGCTCACCGACGTCGCGGGGTCATTCAGCACGGTCCAACGCATCACGCTCGCGGTCGTCTGCGCGGCCACGGCGATGCTCATGCTCGACATCGCGGTGGTCAACACCGCACTGCCGTCCATGGCGCGCGAGTTCGACGCGAGCATGAACTCGCTGAAATGGGTGATCGACGGATACACACTCGCGCTGGCGACCGTTGTCTTGAGCGCGGGAGCGTGGGCCGACCGCATCGGTCGACGCCGCGTCTTCGTCGTCGGAGCCCTCGTGTTCACCGCTGCCTCGGTGCTCTGCACCGTCGCCGCTGACATCGCCACCTTGAACGCGGCCCGCGTCGTACAGGGATTGGGCGCCGCGTTACTGTTCGCGTCGTCGCTGGCGCTGCTGGCGCACGCATTTCCGGGCCGAGAACACAGGACCAGGGCGCTCGCCGCCTATGGGGCGACCATCGGCGCCTCGTTCGCCATCGGACCACTGCTCGGGGGTGTGCTGACTGACTGGATCGACTGGCGAGCCATCTTCGTCGTCAACATCCCCCTGGGTGTCGCGATGCTGTACGCGACCCGTTGGATCGAGGAGTCGGCGAGCAGGAGTCCGCGACGGGGAGACATCTGGGGTCAGCTCAGTGCGATCGTGGCGCTCGGCGCGTTGACCTATGGGTTCTTCGAGGCCAATGCGCGCGGCTGGACGGACGGGGTGACCCTGACCTCCTTCGGTGTCGCGGTCGTCGCTTTCGGTGTCTTTCTGACTGTCGAAAGTGTTGTCGCACAGCCCATGTTGCCACTCACGATGTTTGCCAACCCTGCGTTCGCCGGCGCACAGGTCGCCACGTTCGCGATCAGTGCGTCGATGTTCGCGGTGTTCGTGTACGTGACCATCTACCTGCAGGGTGTGCTCGGTATGTCGGCCATTGCCGCCGGCCTCGTCTACCTGCCGGGAACGATGGTCATGCTCGTGGTCGCAGGACTCACGGACAAAGCGGTCGGCCGCGTGCCCGCATGGGTGCTGTTGTCGGCCGCGCTCGTCGCGGTTGCCGCGGGTCTGGCCTGGATGACCATCGCGGGTGAGCACAGCAGTGGCTGGGTCATGGTGCCCGGATTCCTGCTCTCCTGCATCGGCGCCGGCGTGTTCAATCCCGTGATGAGCGGGGTCGTACTTGCCGAGGCGGAGCACGACGACGCAGGGCTGGCCGCCGGTGTCAACGACGTCTTCCGTCAGTCGGGGATCGCGCTCGGTGTGGCAGCGCTGGGCGCCGTGTTCCCCGCGGCATCGGTGCTGCACGGCGGCGACGCGGGCGCCTATGTCGACGCCCTGCGCGTCGCCCTCTGGATCAGCGCCGCCATCGCGGTGGTCGGCGCATTCGTGGTGGTCGCCGCGATGCGTCGCGCCCGCGCCACCACAGACCAGGCAACCGGCCAGGTGGCTTCCGGCCGGACGAGCACGGCTGCGACGCACGCCGCTCGCACGGCAGGCGGTGAACCGACGCGGACACGGGACACGGCGTCGTTGCTGGTCGTAGACTCGAGATCGCCGGATTTCCGGCATCCCGGACCGCACGAGTGAGGGGACAAGATGCGGGAGTATCTGATACTCGGTCCGCTCGAGGTCCGGTGCGACGGCGAGCTCCTTGACCTCGGGTCGCCCAAGCAGCGGGCCGTGCTCGGTGCACTTGTGCTCGCGCGCGGAGCCGTCGTGTCGGTTGATCGGCTGATCGATGCGGTGTGGGGCCCACATCCGCCTCCTGCGGCGACGACCAGCCTGCAGGCCTACATCTCGAATCTGCGGCGCGCGCTGCGGGGCGAATCCGGCGGTCCGTCGCCCATCGAACGTGTCAGTCCCGGATACCGGTTGAACATCGCCGACGACTCGGTCGACCTCGTCGAGTACACCGCGCTGGCGCGCGAGATCCGCGATCACGTGGATGCCGCGCGCTGGCGCGACGCGCGGGAGGGTTGCGAGCGGGCCCTGGCGCTGTGGCGTGGGCAGCTTCTCGCCGACATGGCCGACGAGAAGTGGGTCGGGCCCGATTCCGTTGCGGCGACCGAGACGCGGCTGGCCGTCACCGAGGCGCACATCACGACGCTCCTCGCGCACGGCGACACCGGTCAGGCGCTGACCGAGACTGTGGCCTTGCGCGCCATCGACCCGCTGCGTGATCGAGCCGCGTGGTTGCACATGGTTGCGTTGTACCGCGCCGGACGCGGGGCCGATGCGCTGGCCACCTACACCGACCACGTGCGGCGACTCGACAACGAACTCGGCCTCGACCCCGGCCGTGAGCTGCGCGAGTTGCAGGGAGCCATCCTCCGCCACGACGCCGAGATCGCCGCGTGGCCGAGACAGCCGCACTGGTCCGGGGCGTCTCCGGTGTCCTCGCCCACGCGATCCTCGTCTCTCGTCTCCGACCTCGAATCCCCGACGACAGAAGCACTGTCAGAGAAATCCGTCAGCACATTGGTCGGGCGTGAGGCGCAGATGACCACGCTCACCGCACTGTTCGACGACAGCTCGGGCCCCGCGACTCGCTGGCTCGCTCTGTCGGGCGTGGCCGGGATCGGCAAGACCCGGCTCGCCGAGGAGGCAGCCGACGTCGCGGCGCGCAACGGTGACGATGTCGTGTGGGTGAGATGCCCTGACGCACAGGGTATTCCGGCATGGTGGCCGATGCGACAGCTGTGCCGTGACCTCAAGGCCGACGCGGCGGCAATGCTGTCGGTGCCGCCGGGAGTCGACGCCGACGCTGCGCGCTTCGCGGTGTACGAACGGGTGCAGGCCCTCATCGAATCACGCGCATCGGCACGCCCTGTCACCATCATCGTCGACGACGCGCAGTGGGCCGACCCGATGTCGATCGACCTGCTGGTGTATCTGACCACGGCGCTGCGAAACGTGGCGGTGCGCGTGATCCTCACGATCCGAGAGGAGGAGGTCGACGCGCAACTCGCCCGTCTACGAGGCGCGTTGGTTCGCGCAGGCGGCCGCGTCGTCGACGTTCCGGCGTTGACACGCCACGAGGTGACCGCCCTGGCACGACAGACATCCGACGACGAGCTGTCCGCCGCCGAACTCGACGGGCTCTTCGACCGTACCGGCGGTAACCCGTTGTTCGTCGCCGAGTATGCGCGCCTGCCGAATTCGCAACGCAGAGAGATTATTCCGGCTGCAGTGCGTTCCGTGCTCGACCGCCGGCTCGTCTCGCTCGATCCCACCACCCGCGAGGTGCTCGGACACGCGGCGGTCATCTCCGATGAGATCGACGTGACGCTGCTCGCCGCGGTGATGGGACGCGACGTCGACGAGGTCGCCGACTGCATCGACGACGCGGTAGACGAACGGATCGTAGTGGCAGGCGTCGGCCACAATCGGACCGTGTTCGCGCACGCGCTCCTCCGCGAGGAGGCGATGGCGGGCATCAAGACGTTGCGCCGCTGCAGAATTCATCTCCGCACGGCCGAGATCCTCGCAACCACGACGGGTGCCGATTCTACGGTGCGACGGGCAGGGCACCTGCTCAACGCACTGCCGTTGGCGGAGGTCTCCGAGGTGATCGCCGCGTGTCGTCGGGTTGCCGCCGACGCCACGTCGCGCTGGGACTCGGTCAATGCCGCCTACTGGCTCGACGCCGCGCTGCGCACCTATGAGTCGCTGGCTTCCGAGGTGCAAGATGTCACGGTGCGCGACGATCTCCTCGTCGATCTCCTCGATGCGCACCTGCGCGCCGGAAACGTAGCGACCGTCCTCGACACCGTCGCCGAGCGTCTGACGGATGCCATGCGCTCGGGGAGTACGCAGACCGCCGGACGGCTCGCGGCGACGCTGATTCGATCGGGTGGGGGATGGCCGTGGGTTCCGCCGGGTGTCGAGAGTGGTCCGCTGCAGGAGGTCCTGAGAACGGTCGGCGAGTTCACCGACGGAGACGCCGCGAGCAGCGCACGCGTACTGGGAGCGTTGGCGATCGGCTCCTGTTACAGCCGTGACGCGAACGTCCCGGCGACGCTCCTCGCCCGCGCGGAAGCATGCGCGCAGCGAGCCGGCGACGTGGACGTGCTCGCCGATGTCATGATCGCCCGGCTGATCACGTACTCCGGTGTCGCCGAGCGGGCGGCGGAATCCGTTGCCCTCGGTAACTCGATCCGCGACATGGCGCATACGTTGTCGGCGTTCGACGAGGTGATCGTCGACTCGGTGCTGACGATGGCGACGACGACACTCGGCGACCTCGATGCCACACAGCGGCACCTCCGTCGCGGAATCGTCGGCAGTGAACGGATGCGTCTGCCGATCCTGCGTGCACAGCTCCGCTGGATGGAGGCCGCTCTCGCCGTCTGGTACGGCGAATTCGATCGTGCGCGGGAGCATTTCGACACCGCTTTCGCCGTCCACCAACAGACGCAGCTCTACGTCGCCGGCAGTGGGGCGCTCGCGATGATGGCGATGGCCACGCAGGAGGGGATGTTCGAGCAGTTCGTCGACGACGTCCTCGGCATCGACCGCGACGACAGACTGGAATGGGTGCGGACCGTGGTGTCCGGGGCCGCGGGGAATTCCGTTGCGACGCTGCTGGCTTCGGGTGTCGCCACCGTCGCTGGCGTGCACGGCGACACAGAACTCGCCATTGCGATGGTCGATGCGTGGCTGGCTGATCGGGAGCCGATGATGTGGACGTCGCTCGCGCAGGCGGTGATCCTCTCCGGAGTGGTCGTCGAACTCGACCTGGCCGATCGCGCACAGATCTTGGTCGACTACCTCGAACCCTTCGCGGGTGCCATCGCCACCGTCGGGCAGGTCGGCTGCATCGGTCCGGTCGACCTGGCTCTCGCCGAGCTCCACTTCCTTCTCGGCCACGAAGACGCGGCCATCGAGGCACTGGACCGAGCCCGTCAGCTTTCGGAGTCCGCGGGGAGCGTGCCCGGGGTACTGCGGTGCCGGATGGCCGCAGCGTCCCGTGCGCCCGCGGGACCGCGACGCGACCGTGAACTCGCCGACATCGCGGCGTTGGCGACCGTGGCGAACATGACGGCTCTGGCGTCGGCTGCCACTGCGGCGCGCGCCCGCTGAGCCCTCCGACCCGCACCAGTCGATCGACTGACATTGCAGTCGCGCCGACTCCAAGAAGACAGCAAGATCATCACAAGGGTGTGCGGACATGGTGAGAACACGGCCCGGCGGCACGACACAGACCGGACGCAACCGGCCCGAGCCGCCAACAGTTCGCACACTTCGAGGAGCTTCGTGATGACCCAGACACCGACCCCCATCGACCAGGCCGACATCGCCGACCTGCGCGCCAGAATCCGCGGAGACGTTCTCCGCCCGAGCCAGGAGGGATACGCGACCGTCGGCTTCAATCCCGCGGTGTCGAGGCGTCCGTGGGCGGTCATCGACGCCGCCGACGCTCACGATGTGGCCGCTGCGGTGTCGTTCGCGGCAGACAACTCCATGACCGTCGCGGTTCACGCGACGGGACACGGGGCGACATCGGTCGACGGGAAGTCGCTGCTGGTTCGAACCGCGGCCCTCGACACCTGCGACGTCGATCCCGACACCCGCACTGCACGGATCGGAGCGGGCGTCCGGTGGCAGCGGGTCATCGACGCCGCCGCCCCGTACGGGCTTGCGCCGCTGTGTGGTTCGGCGCCCGGTGTCGGGGTCGCCGGGTTCCTCTCGGGCGGTGGCATCGGACCCCTGGTCCGCACGGTCGGGGTGTCTTCGGACTACGTGCGTGCCTTCGAGGTGGTCACCGGCGACGGACGCCTCCGTCGGGTCACTGCGGACGTGGATCCGGACCTGTTCTGGGGTCTGCGCGGCGGAAAAGCAACGCTCGGCATCATCACAGAGGTGGAGGTGGAACTGTTGCCCATTGCTCAGTTCTACGGTGGTGCAGTCTATTTCGACGGTGCCGATGCGTCGGCTGTTCTTGCGGCATGGAAGCGCTGGGCGCAGGAGCTGCCCCGTGAGGCGTCGACGTCGGTCGCTTTTCTCCGACTGCCGGACATGCCGGGGGTCCCGCCGATGCTCGCGGGAAAGCGCACCGTGGCCGTGCGCTATGCCAGCGTCGCCGACGTCGACACCGCAGCGGCCACGTTCGCCCCGATGCGCGCTGTCGCGACCCCCATTCTGGACATGGTGGACACGATGCCGTACGCGGCCGTCGGCATGATCCACGCCGACCCGACCGACCCGCTGCCGACGCACGACGACGGCATCTTGCTGTCGGATCTGACCGACGAGGCGGTGACCACGTTGCTCCGTCACGTAGGGCCCGCCGCGGCCTCGCCGCTGCTCGTCGTGGAGCTCCGGCTGCTCGGGGGTGCTTTCGCCGAGCAGCGCGGACCCGACAGCGCGGTCTGCCACCGCGACGCCGCCGTCAATCTGCACATCATCGGTGCGCTCGTCGGCCCCATCGCCGACATCGTGCCCGAACATGCGACGCGCCTGGTCGGCGACATGTCGGCGTGGGCGACGGGCGGACGGCTACCCAACTTCACCGCCAGTGCCGATCCACGGACTGTCCGCTCCTGCTACGACGAGGAGACAGCGGCCTGGCTCGCAGCGCTGGCCCGCCAGCACGATCCGTGCGAGGCGCTCGCGGTCGGCCAGGTGGTCCGCTGACACCGGCAGCGGAGCGAGCACGGCGGGTCGGGCACCGGATTGCTTCGTCACGGAATTGGTGACGGGTGATCACGCGTTTATCCTGGGGTGCGTATGTCCACGTCATCCCGCGCCCCGATCTACCTCGACAACGCCGCGACGACAGCTCTGCTGCCGGAGGCGCTCGAGGCGATGACCGCCTGCTACCTGCAGCCGGGTAATGCGTCGTCGCTACACGGCTCGGGCCGCCGCGCCCGGCGCCACCTCGAGGAGGCGCGTGAGACCGTCGCCGCGGCACTCGGAGCGCGCCCGTCAGAGGTGATCTTCACCAGCGGCGGAACCGAGGCCGACAACCTCGCTGTCAAGGGTATTTACCGAGCGCGGCGACGAGACGATGCCGAGCGTCGACGAGTCCTGGTGTCCGCAGTGGAGCATCACGCGGTGCTCGACGCCGCGCAGTGGCTCGCCGACCACGACGATGCCGAACTCGTGGTGATCCCGGTCGACGCCGACGGGACGGTCTCCGTGGCGCACATTCGCGCAGAACTCGAGCAGCATGCCGCGCAGACTGCGCTGATCTCGGTCATGTGGGCCAACAACGAAGTCGGAACGATCCAACCGATCGGTGAGATCGCAGCACTCGGCGCCGAGTTCGGCGTTCCCGTGCACTCCGATGCGGTGCAGGCGGCCGGTCACGTACCGGTCGACTTCACCGGTAGCGGGCTCTCCGCGATGAGTATCGCGGGACACAAGTTCGGCGGACCGTACGGATGCGGTGCCCTGCTCCTCGGCCGAGACGTCGACTGTGAGCCACTGCAGCACGGCGGCGGGCACGAACGGGATCTGCGGTCAGGGACCCAGGACGTGCCGGGGATCGTCGGGATGGCTGTCGCACTGCGCCTGTCCGTCGACGCGCTCGACGAGACGATGCCGCAGGTCGCGGCGATACGCGATCGTCTGTTCGACGTCTTGCTGTCGATCGACGGTGCCAGCGCCAACGGGCCGCGCGATCATCGTCGGCTACCCGGCAACGTGCACGTCTCCTTCGCGGGTTGCGAAGGAGACTCGCTTCTGATGTTGCTCGACGCCAATGGTGTCGAGTGTTCGACGGGCTCGGCGTGTACCGCCGGAGTCGCGCAGGCCAGCCACGTGTTGCTGGCCATGGGGGTGAGTATGGCCGACGCTCGGGGATCGCTGCGATTCTCGCTCGCCCATTCCACCACCGAGGCAGACATCGATGCGGTCGCGGAGATCATCGGCGAGGTCGTCGATCGTGCGCGGGTTGCAGGCCTGGTCTCCGCTCCCGCAGGCAGGGGGAACTGATGCGCGTACTGGCAGCCATGAGCGGAGGCGTCGACTCCGCGGTCGCAGCGGCGCGCGCCGTCGATGCAGGCCATGAGGTGGTCGGTGTGCATCTCGCACTCTCGACGGCTCCGGGTGCGCTGCGCACCGGATCGCGTGGGTGCTGCTCACGGGAGGACGCCGACGACGCGCGACGCGCCGCCGATGTGCTCGGTATCCCGTTCTACGTCTGGGATTTCGCGGACAAGTTCAAGGACGACGTCATCGACGAGTTCGTCGAGGCGTACGCGGCCGGGCAGACTCCGAATCCGTGCCTGACCTGCAACGAGAAGATCAAGTTCTCCGCCCTTGCAGAGAAGGCACTTGCGCTGGGATTCGACGCGCTCGCCACGGGCCACTATGCGCGTCTCGCCGACGGCGAGTTGCGGCGCGCTGTCGACGACGACAAGGACCAGTCGTATGTGCTGGCGGTGCTCACGCGGGAGCAACTGTCTCGCGCGATGTTCCCGGTCGGCGACACCTCGAAGCCACAGATCCGCGACGAGGCCGCTCGCCGCGGGCTGTCCGTGGCGTCGAAGCCCGATTCGCACGACATCTGCTTCATCCCCACCGGCGACACCCGCGCCTTCCTCGGCGCGCGTATCGGTGTGCGTCCCGGTGCCGTGGTCGACGCCGATTCCGGTGAGCGCCTCGCCGACCATGAGGGCGTCCACGGTTTCACCATCGGCCAGCGCAAGGGACTCGGTATCGACGCACCGGCGGCCGACGGTCGCCCGCGCTACGTCACCGACATCGACCCCGAGTCGGGCACCGTGACCGTCGGCTCCGCGGAGAATCTGCAGGTGTTCTCGATCAGCGCCACCAAGGCGGTGTGGACGTCCGGGCAGCAGCCGAGCGGTCCGCTCGAGTGTGTTGTGCAGGTGCGTGCACACGGAGGACTGGCGCGCGCGGTCGCGACCCCGACGACGCGTGCGGACGGTCAGCCCGGTATCGACATCGCACTACGCGAACCGCTGACCGGCGTCGCCCGTGGTCAGGCGGCGGTGCTCTATCTACCCGATACGGAGAGGGGCGACCTCGTCGTCGGCTCGGGACGCATCGTGGGAACCTCGCATGTACCCCGTGGCGACGAAGTCGCCGCGGGCGCACCGTCCGGCTCGCACTGATCGCCGGTGAGTCGATGACGTCGCTGCCGACCGGCACCGGTACCGGCGTCGGCTCCATGCCGGGAACCGACGCCCGCGAAGCCGCGGCAGTCGTGAACGGGGAACTCGATTTCACCCACCTCGCCGAGTTGCCGGCTCGAGGTGTGGGTGCCGACATGGTCGGGCGGATGGGCACACTGCTCGTCGACATGCCCATCGACGCCGGGCCGTGGGGTTACAGGTTGTCGGCGCGCCCGTCCGGAGTCACGCGTGCGGCGTCGGACTATCTGAGATTCGACCTCGATGCGATCGAGGAGCTCTGGGACGCAGCAGGTTTCATCGGTACCCGACGCCCGGTCAAGGTCGCGGTGTGCGGGCCGTTCACCTTCGCGGCGTCGGTAGAGCTACCGAACGGGCACAAGGTGGTACGCGATACCGGGGCGTGGCATGATGTCGTTGCGTCGACCGCCGAAGGCCTCAGCCAGCACGTCTCCGAGGTCACCCGACGGCTTGGTGCGGACGTGACCGTGCAACTCGACGAACCGCTGATCGGTGCCGTTCTCGACGGCACGGTGACCCCGCTGACGCGGCTTGACCCGATCCGTGCGATCCCCCTGCCCGAGGTCGCGAACGCGCTCGCGAGCATCGTCGAGCAGGTGGGGAGACCGGCGATCGTGCACAACTGCGGTGCGCCCCGCTGGGATCTCATCGGACGGTTACGTGGAGTAGCGCATTCGGTCGTGCTCGACCGCGCGGTCTCGAGTGGTCCGGATGTCCTCGACACCGCGACGCTCGACGGTATCGGCGATCTGATCGAGCGCGGCGATGCTCTCGTCGCAGGTGTGCTCTCCGCGCAGCGTGAGGATCGACGCGCTCGGGCGGAGACGGTCGCCACTGCGTTGGCCGCGCTGACGGATCGGATCGGGTTGGCTCGAAAAGTTCTGTCCGAGAACGTGATCGTGACGCCGACGTGCGGTCTTGCCGGTGCGACGCCGACGTGGGCGCGCACAGCGCTCGGCGTGTGTGCACGCGCGGGCGAATTGCTCGCCGAGGATCCGGAGGCGCTCTGACGGCGATCAGGCCGAGCGCTGTGCAACCGCGCTCGCCTGACCGCTGCCGAAGGTGACACCTTTGCGTTCGGAGCCCAGCGCAGTCAGCACGATCACCACGATCAGCACCGGCACGATGGTCACGGTCAGCGCGAACGGGTAACCGTGCGATGCCGCGAGCGTTTCCTGGATCGGGAGATTGAACGCGGCGAGACAGTTTCCGAGCTGGTAGGTCACTCCAGGATAGAAGCCACGTATCTCGTCGGGTGAGAGTTCTGTCAGATGTGCGGGGATGACCCCCCACGCGCCCTGAACCATCATCTGCATGAGAAACGACCCGAGAGCCAGGCTGCCCGCCGTCGTCGAATACGCGAACAGCGGCACAATCGGCAACGCCAGGAGCGCGCACGCGATGATGATCACCTTGCGGCCGTAGCGTTCCGACAACGCGCCCGCGATCAAACCCCCGATGATCGCGCCGACGTTGTAGATCACGGCGATCCATGTCGCCTCGCTCGCCGCAAGGCCGGCCCCGTCGTCGTCGGTCGCCTTGAGGAAGGTCGGGTAGACGTCCTGGGTGCCGTGACTCATCCAGTTGAAGGCCGTCATCAGGGCGATCAGGTAGATGAAGCGACGCCAGATCGCCGGGTTCGACCAGATCTGCCGCGCCGTGGTCTGGGTGAGCTTGATCCGCTCGCGTGATGCCTCCCACGCTGCGGATTCCTTGACGCGTGCCCTGATGAGCAGGGCGATGAGTGCCGGGATGATGGAGAGCGCGAACATCCAGCGCCAGTTCAGCCCCCACCAGGTGTTCAGCAGAAGGAATGCCAGAGCAGCGCAGAGGTATCCCATCGAGTAGCCGCTCTGCAGGAAACCGGAGAAGAATCCGCGGCGCGATTCGGGGATCTTCTCCATGGCCAGTGCTGCGCCGAGGCCTCACTCGCCGCCCATCCCGATCCCGTAGAGCATGCGTAGCACCATGAGGATCCAGAAGTTGGGCGCGAATGCGCACAGGAAGCCGATGAGGCTGTAGAACGCGACATTGGTCATCAGCGGTATGCGCCGACCGCGTTTGTCTGCCCAATACCCGAACAGGAAGGCGCCGACCGGGCGCATGATCAGGGTCATGGTGGTGATCAGCGCCATCCGCGCCAGCGGTACGTCGAAGTCCTTGGCGATGTCGGCGTAGATCAGCACGACGAGGAAATAGTCGAAGGCATCCATCGCCCAGCCGAGATAGGCCGCCGCGAAGGAGTTTCGTTGATCGGCGGTCAGCGGTTCGCGACGAGAGGTCGACGGTGCGCCCATGTCTTCACGCTAAACCCTTCGCCAGGCGAAAAGTGGCCGTTCCCAACGGAAGTCCGGTTTGTCCGAGAGTTCCGGATCAGGCGGTCGCGCTCAGCGTTCAGGCGGGGTCGTCGCCGAACGAAGACAGCTTCGCGAGGGACCGTTTCGGCGCAACCTGGCGGTAACTGGCGTCGAGGAGTTCGGCCACCTCGTCCCAGTCGGACCCGTCGTCGAGAAGCAGCCCCAGCCAGCCGTAGGGACCGAGATAGGCGGGGAGGTAGAAACGGGGATCGTCGAGCAGAGCCTCCCGCTCGGACGCGTCGGGGATGAACAACAGTGACTGATCGTGGCGCTCACCGCCCTTGACGCTGCCCCCGTAGTTTCCGAACATCTTTCCGCAGCGGAACGTCGGACGCCCGTGGGCGACGACCTCGCTGGTGTCGGGGAGTGCGAGCGCGATCGAGCGCACCCGGATGAGGACCGGGTCGGCGTCGTCGAACACGATCGGGTGCGGCATATGGGTGACGATAGGGCACCGACACCGACCGGGCGGGCGTGTCGGTGGGCTTCGCTAGGCTTTGAGAGTGGCACAAGACGTCGGAACCGCAGACTCCAACACCACGGACTCCAGCTCTGCGGACCCCACCACTGATCCCAGCGCTGACGTGCGTGAGCAGTGGTCGAAGCTCGCCGAGGAGATCCGCGACCACCAGTTCCGCTACTACGTCAAGGACGCGCCGATCATCTCTGACGGCGAGTTCGATCGCCTGCTGCGTCAGTTGCAAGAACTCGAGGATGACCACCCAGAACTCGCCACGCCCGATTCACCGACCAAACTCGTCGGCGGTGGCTTCTCGACAGCGTTCACTCCCGTCGACCACCTCGAACGAATGCTGTCGCTCGACAACGTCTTCGACGCCGACGAGATGCGGACATGGGTGTCACGCGTCGAGGACGAGGTCGGGGCAGGCACCGAGTACCTGTGCGAACTCAAGATCGACGGTGTGGCGCTCGCGCTCGTCTACATCGACGGCGTCCTCGACCATGCGGTGACGCGCGGCGACGGGCGGACCGGTGAGGACGTCACCCTCAACGCGCGCACCATCGAAGACGTCCCGGGGCGCCTGACGTCCACCGACGACTACCCGATCCCGCACGTGCTCGAGGTCCGCGGCGAGGTGTTCTTCCGGGTCGAGGACTTCGAGGCGCTCAACGCCGCACTCGTCGAGGACGGCAAGGCCCCGTTCGCCAATCCGCGCAACTCGGCGGCGGGGTCGCTGCGACAGAAGAATCCGCAGATCACCAAGCAGCGCCGCCTGCGGATGATCTGTCACGGACTCGGCCACACCGAGGGATGGAAGCCCGCGTCGCTGCACGACGCCTATCTCGCGATCGGGGCATGGGGTCTGCCGGTATCCACGCACACCACCAAGGTCTCTGGTGCCGACGCCATTCTCGACCGCATCGCCTACTGGGGCGAACACCGCCACGACGTCGAGCACGAGATCGACGGAATCGTCGTGAAGGTCGACGATTTCGCCAAGCAGCGCCGCCTGGGCTCCACCTCGAGGGCGCCGAGGTGGGCCATCGCCTACAAATACCCTCCGGAAGAAGCGACCACAAAGCTGCTCGACATCAAGGTGGGCGTCGGGAGGACCGGACGTGTCACCCCCTTCGCATTCATGGAACCGGTGCTGGTCGCTGGTTCGACGGTGTCACGGGCGACGCTGCACAACGAGTCGGAGGTACGCCGCAAAGGCGTGCTGATCGGCGACACCGTCACGATCCGCAAGGCAGGAGACGTGATTCCCGAGGTGCTCGGCCCCGTGGTCGAGATGCGTGACGGCAGCGAGCGCGAGTTCGTCATGCCCGACCGGTGCCCTGAGTGCGGCACGCCGCTGCGTCCGGAGAAGGACAGTGATGCCGACATCCGCTGTCCCAACGCCGAAACCTGCCCGGCGCAGCTGCGCGAACGGCTGTTCCACCTGGCGGGGCGCAGCGCACTGGACATCGAGGCTCTCGGTTACAAGGGTGCGTCCTCGCTGCTGGCCGCCGGAGTCATCACCAATGAGGGCGACCTGTTCTCGCTCGACGAGGATGACCTCCGGAAGACGGATCTGTTCACCACCCAGGACGGCGAACTGTCACAGAACGGCAGAGCGTTACTCGCCAATCTGGAGAACGCGAAGCACGCACCGCTGTGGCGGGTCCTGGTCGGGTTGTCGATCCGACACGTCGGCCCGCCGACCGCTCGCTCTCTCGCAACCGAATTCGGCTCACTGCAGGCAATCGAGGACGCGAGCCCGGAACAGCTGGCCGACGTCGACGGCGTCGGCGCGACACTCGCGCAGAGCATTCACGACTGGTTCGCCGTCGACTGGCATCGCGAGATCATCGAGAAGTGGCGTGCCGCGGGGGTGTCCATGGAGGACGAGCGTGACGAGTCGATCGTGCGCACGCTCGAGGGCAAGACCGTCGTGGTGACCGGTTCGCTGCAGAACTACTCGCGCGACGGGGCGAAAGAAGCCATTCTGGCGCGCGGCGGCAAGGCGTCGGGCTCGGTGTCGAAGAAGACCGACTACGTCGTCGTCGGGGACTCCCCGGGGAGCAAGGCGGCGAAGGCCGAGCAACTCGGTGTGCCGGTGCTCGACGAGGACGAGTTCACACATCTCCTGGAGACGGGGGAGCCCCCAGCGCGTGCTGCCGAATCGTCTACCCCGAGTGCTGAGGAATCGAGCTGAGCACGGTGTCGCGGAACTCGGATACCGTGTGCGGCAACCACAGAGCCTGAACCGGGGTCAGCGGCGGACTGTCGAAGTCCCGCACGACGATGCGGCCGCCGTGCGTCGTTCCCGGCGGGTCGGTGACGAATGCGACGGCATCGTCGTCGACGAGGACCGCGGTCGCCGGTGGCGCCCCCTGGATACGACACACGCGCAGGCGCGGCTCGACGCCGCCGCGTCGGAGATGGGCGACGAGAAAGTCCGTATAGAACGAGCGTCGCTCCGGCGCCCAGACGACGATCGGCACATCTGCGAGGTCGCGAACCCGAATCGGGTCGTGGTCGGCGATGCGATGGTGGGCGGGGATGGCCAACCGCAACGGGTGATAGGTGACGATCGACGACGTCAGTTGTGGCGGCGGCTCCACGCCACGTCGGAGTACGAGGTCGAGTTCGCCGGCGAGAAGGCCGTCCTTGAAGTGTCGGGGAAACGTCTGGACGAAGGTCACCGAGACGTCGGGGCGCAGTTGGAGCGCGGGTTCGACGAGCGAGAACGCTTCGTCACTCGACAGTGCGGGCGAGTGCCCGATGACGAACGCCTGCGCGGTGCCTGCGGCACGTCGTTGAACCGACCGCGCCAGCTCGCGCGCGCCCGCGAGGAGAGGTAGCGCTCCCTCCAGCAGGGCTTCGCCTGCGCTCGTCAATACGAGTCTGCGGCCGGAGCGGTCGAAGAGCGGCACACCGACCTCGCGCTCGAGCTGTCGCAACGCAGTCGAGAGCGCTTGTTGTGTGAGGAACATCTGTTCCGCGGCAGCAGAGAGTGTGCCCGCCTGGGCCACAGCGACGAACTGCTCCAGGCGTCGGGTGTCGAGTGCTGGCGAGTCTCCGGCATCCTTCATACACAAATCCTACTTGAGAAACATACATTTGGTTTCGATTGAATTTGATTGTTGGTGTTCCTAACGTCGACGGTGTTCGTCCGAGACCGACCGTGCGCGGCGCTGGCGGCCCGGGCGTCAGACGCAGGCAGGGATACGAAAAAGGACAGGGAGCCACATGACTCAGACACAGGATCTGTCAGCGACCACCACCCGCAAGCTCGACGGCAAGAGTGCTGTCGTTGCGGCAGGTGCCAAAAATCTCGGTGGACTCGTCTCGCGCGACCTCGCTGCGCTCGGTGCGAACGTCGCAGTCCACTACAACAGCGACTCGAGCCGATCCGATGCCGAGAAGACCGCTGCCGCGGTGGAGGAGCAGGGCGGCAAGGCTGTCATCGTGCAGGGCGATCTCACCGTGCCGGACAACGTGTCGGCGCTCTTCGACGCGGCTGTCGACGCGTTCGGTGGCGTCGACATCGCGGTGAACACCGTCGGCAGGGTACTACGCAAGCCGATCGTGGAAACCACTGAAGCGGAATACGATTCGATGTTCGACATCAATGCCAAGGCTGCCTACTTCTTCATTCAGCAGGCCGGCAAGCGGCTGAACGACAACGGTACGGTCATCAGCATCGTGACCTCGCTGCTTGCGGCCTACACCGACGGTTACTCGACATATGCGGGCGGAAAGGCTCCGGTCGAACACTTCACGCGGGCAGCGTCCAAGGAGTTCGCCGATCGCGGAATCTCGGTGAACAGCATCGGACCGGGGCCGATGGACACACCGTTCTTCTACCCGCAGGAGACCCCCGAGCGCGTCGAATTCCACAAGTCGCAGGCCATGGGAAACCGGCTGACCGACATAGATGACATCGCACCGATCGTGACCTTCCTTGCGACAGAAGGACATTGGATCACCGGTCAGACGATCTTCGCCAACGGTGGATACACAACGCGGTGAAGCGGATCATCGTGAAGTAAGCACACCGCCAACCCGAAAGACATGAGGAGTTCACATGACCACGTCACTACCCGCTCCGGTCGCGGCCTCCATCGACGCGACGAATGCCGGTGACTTGCAGGCATTTCTCGACGTCTTCACACCCGACGGTGCCGTCGACGACTGGGGTCGCGTCTTCACCGGACCTGCCGAGATCGCCGGATGGAGCGACAACGAGTTCATCGGCAAGAACGTGACGCTCGCGGTCACCGAGGCGACGACGACCGGCGCCGACACGGTCGTCATCGCAACGGTCGGCGGCGACGGCTTCAACGGACCGTCGACGTTCACCTACACCGTCAGCGGAGACAAGTTGTCGCGCATGACGATTCGCGAGTAACTAAGTCACTCATTCCGCGGTGGCCGTCTCGAAGGCGGCCATCGCGGCGTCGTCGAACAGGACGAAACGGATGGTGGTGACCGCGGTGTCGGCGTCGCGGACGGTCCTCACCGCGATGCGGGCGCCGTCGTCCATGGGCCAGCCGTAGATGCCCGTCGAGATGGCGGGGAAGGCCACACTGTCCGCGCCGAGTCCGTCTGCGACACGGAGTGATTCGCGGTAACAGGAGGCGAGGAGCTCTGATCGGTCGGTCGACCTCGAATACACCGGTCCGACCGTGTGTATCACCCACTGCGCGTCGAGGGCGCCCGCGGTCGTCGACACCGCGGCACCGGTGGGCAGGCCGTCGGCATAGCGAGTGGCGCGCAGCTCCCGGCACTCGGCAAGGATCGCCGGCCCACCCCTGCGGTGAATCGCGCCGTCGACACCCCCGCCGCCGAGAAGTGACGAATTCGCCGCGTTGACGATGGCGTCGACGCGCTGCGCGGTGATGTCACCGCGTACGAGCTCGATACAGGCCATGCCTGCACGCTACGCCGGTATGCCCTGCGCGCACAGAGTCCTGCGCATACTCCGCATATCCGTTGCGGCGCAGGGAGTCTCGATGTAGCTCTAGGATTCTGCGCGGAGCACGGTGCTCACAATGCCCGAGAGATAGCCCAGCCGCGCGATCTCCGACGGTCGGAAGTCCGGGCCGCCGATCCGGCCGAGCAGCACAGCCTTCCGGCCGTCGCCGAGGGGCGCTGCGGCCAACCGCGTGTCCATGTCCTGCCACGCACCCGGTACCCAGTCGGCATCCGGAGCGAACTGAGCGGCCTCCTGCAGCGGCAACCAGTCGGCGCTGGTCAGCGGCGTCTCGGGCGCACCAGAACTTCCGTAGAGCTGCAGCACCCCGCTCGCCGCCCGCGTGACGACCATCGCCCACGACACCCGCAGCACGCGCGGCGCGTTGTCGACGAGTACCTGGAGCCGGTCGTGGTCGGCGGTCGCCACCTGGTCGACGAGTTCGAGTTCGCGGTGGGTGTCGAGCAATCCGCTGTAGGGGCGGATGGAGTCGACGCGCACGCCCGTCACCTTTTCGGCGGCGGTGATGAGTGCGTCGGGGAGCGATCCGGGCGCGGTGTCGACCACGAGGTCGTCGACCGCATAACCGTCACCGCGTTCGACGACTTCGAGGGACAGGATGTCGGCGCCCACGGACCCGAGCTGCACGGCGAGCAGTCCGAGGCTGCCGGGGCGGTCCTCGAGGTACACGCGCAGCAGGTAAGACACGTGCGACATTGTCGCACCGTGACAGCGGGCGTGCTCGGATGGCACCGGCCGCGCACTGGATCCACGATGGAGTACATGGTTTCCGCCCCTGATCACACGCACGACGACGAGCCTGCGACCCACGTCACCACATCGGTCGCCCGGCGCATCGAATCCGGCCGTGAGCACGACTTCGTCACCTGGACAGACGCGGGTATCGCGTTGGCCCGTACGTTTCCCGGATTTCTCGGTGGTGGCTGGCTGCGCTCGAGCACCAAACCCGACGAGTACTACGTCGTGTACCGCTTCGTCGACGACGCCGCGCTCGACGATTGGAACTCGTCACCGGTGCGCAGGGCATGGCTGTCCCGTGGTGAGGGCGTGGCCGTCGATTACGCGACTCATCGGCTCTCCGGCATCGAGGGGTGGTTCGAGCCGCAGTCGACCCTCACGAACGCGGTCCGGGTGATGGGTGCCCCACCGCCGCGATGGAAGCAGGCGATCACCATCTGGCTCGGCTTCTTTCCGCTGTCGTTGCTGATCAACTTCCTGGTGATCCCGCATCTCGGTGCTCTGCCGCTGGTGGTGAAGACCCTGATCGCCACACTCATCAACACGCCGATCATGGTCTATCTCGTGCTGCCGTGGATCACGCAACGACTCAAGCGGTGGCTCCACTGAGGAACGCGCGGTGGCAGTCGCCTAGTCTTGATGGGGTTGCCGGTGGGCGCTCGGACGAGCAACCGCACCCGCAGGTGAGGAAGGACGTGATCTCTTCAAATGTCTGACGGATCTGGGTCACAGGACGCAGGGTCGGCCATCTCGCGCGAACAGGTCGCGCACCTGGCGCGGCTGTCACGGCTGGCGTTGAGCGACGACGAGCTCGATCTCTATGCGCAGCAGCTCGATTCGATCCTGACGCATGTCGCGCAGGTCTCCGAGGTCGCAGCAGACGACGTCCCGCCGACCGCACATCCCGCCGCTCTGGCCAATGTCCTGCGTGAGGACGTGGTCAAGCCCGGCCTGACCACCGAGCAGGCGCTCTCCGGTGCGCCTGCCGTCGAGCAGGACCGATTCGCCGTCCCGCAGATCCTCGGGGAGGAACAGTGAGTACCCAGACACCTGCCACCCGAGCGGCGGGCGACATCACAGGACTGTCGGCCGCGGAACTCGGCGAGAAGATCGCCGCACGCGAACTGTCGTCAGTCGAGGTCACCCAGGCGCACCTCGACCGTATCGCCGAGATCGACGATCAACTCGGCGCATTTCTCCACGTCAGCGGGTCCGAGGCGCTCGTCGCCGCGAAAGCCGCCGACGACGCGGTCGCCGCGGGCGAGGCGTCGTCACCGTTGACGGGAGTCCCGTTGGCGCTCAAGGACGTGTTCACCACGACCGACGCGCCGACCACCTGCGGGTCCAAGATCCTGGAGGGTTGGGTACCCCCGTACGACGCGACGGTCACCGCGCGGCTTCGCGCCGCGGGCATTCCGATTCTCGGTAAGACCAACATGGACGAGTTCGCCATGGGCAGTTCCACCGAGAACTCCGCCTATCAGGTGACGCGCAACCCCTGGGACACCTCGCGCATCCCGGGAGGTTCAGGCGGTGGCAGCGCCGCAGCGCTCGCGTCGTACCAGGCGCCGCTGGCCATCGGCACCGACACCGGCGGCTCGATCCGCCAGCCTGCCGCAGTCACCGCGACAGTGGGCGTCAAGCCGACCTACGGCACGGTGTCCCGATACGGACTCGTCGCCTGCGCGTCGTCGCTGGATCAGGGCGGCCCGTGCGGTCGAACCGTGCTCGACACCGCGCTGCTGCACGAGGTGATCGCCGGCCACGATCCGCGCGATTCCACCTCGATCGACGTCGCGGTCCCCGATGTCGTCGGCGCTGCCCGTGCGGGAGCGTCCGGAGACCTGTCCGGTGTGCGCGTCGGCGTCGTGACCGAACTGCAGGGTGCGGGCTACCAGCCGGGCGTCCTGGAGTCATTCGAGCGGGCCGTTGCAACTCTGACCGACCGCGGCGCCGAAGTGGTGGAGGTGTCGTGCCCGCACTTCACCTATGCGCTCGGCGCCTACTACCTGATCCTGCCGAGTGAGGTGTCGTCAAACCTCGCCCGCTTCGACGGGATGCGGTACGGGCTGCGCGTCGGTGACGACGGCAAGCACAGCGCAGAAGAAGTGATGGCGTTGACGCGCGAGGCCGGATTCGGTCCAGAAGTCAAGCGACGCATCATGATCGGTACCTACGCACTGTCATCGGGTTACTACGATGCCTACTATGGTCAGGCCCAGAAGGTGCGCACGCTGATCGCCCGCGACTTCACCGCCGCCTTCGAGAACGTCGACGTCCTCGTGTCTCCCACGACGCCGACCACGGCATTCCCCATCGGTGACAAGGTCGACGACCCGCTGAGCATGTACCTGTTCGACCTGTGCACACTTCCGGTCAACCTCGCGGGTGTGGGGGCGATGTCGGTGCCGTCCGGACTGTCGGGTGACGACGGGCTGCCGGTCGGGTTGCAGATCATGGCTCCGGCACTCGCCGATGACCGGCTCTATCGCGTGGGCGCGGCGTACGAGGCGGCGCGCGGCCCGATCGTCTGATCGAGACGGCACACGACCGAGTGGTGACGGCGTGACGATGGCCCGGGGACGGTGACGATTCAGCGATGTTGCACCTGCGCGTCGTGTCGCCGACCGCGCTGACCGATGAGGTCGAGGCGATCATCGCGAACGAACCGACGGCGATCGGCCTCGTTGTGCTGCGCGGGGTCGCGACGCGACCGGCCGGCGACGTCGTCGAGGCCGACATCCCGCGTGAGGTGGCCAACGACCTCGTCGACCGTCTTCGCGCGACGGGTGTGCATCACGACGGCACGATTCACATCGACACGGTCGCCACATGGCTGTCGCGGTCGGGCTTCGATGCCGAGCTCGAGGCTCCCGGCAGCAGCGCCGACGCGGTGGTCTGGTCGGAGGTCGCCCAGCGCTCGTACGACGAGTCGGAGCTGAACTGGACCTACCTCACGTTCATGACGCTCGCGACAGTGCTCGCGGCGATCGCGATCGTCCTCGACTCCCAGATCCTCGTCATCGGGGCGATGGTTCTCGGTCCCGAGTTCGGACCTGTGGCGGCTCTGGGGGTTGCGCTCGTGCTGCGACGCTGGGTGCTGCTCGCCCTCGCGACGCGGACGTTGATCCTTGGTTTCGTGGCGGCGATCGCGATCACGGCCGTTCTTGCGCTGGTCGTGCGACTGCTCGGGTGGGTCACGGTTGACGAACTACGCTCGCCGCATCCGAATGTGGCGTTCATCGCGAGCCCCGACCGGTGGTCGTTCATCGTCGCACTCGTCGCCGGAGCGGCGGGCGTCATCTCCGTCACCTCGTCGAAACTGGGTGGACTGACGGGTGTGTTCATCTCCGTGACCACGGTCCCCGCGGCAGGAAACATCGCTCTGGGCACGGCGTTCGGGCTCAGCGCCACGGTGTGGGGCAGTGCCGAGCAACTCGTCGTGAATCTCATCGGTATGGCCCTCGCCGGATGGCTGACCCTGCTGTTCCAACAGGCGGTGTGGTCACGGATACGCATTCGGCGGGCGCATTCGCTGCTGAGGCGTCGACGTCGCATGATGTGAGGTCGGCAGGCGCTCGCCTGGGAACCGGAGGAACCTGATCGGTGCCGCGGTAGCGGTGGCCGACCCCGACGGGGCCGTCGAGCGATCCGAGCAGGTCTGCGGAGGTCTGGACGAATGTGACCAGCGGCAGCCACGGGAGATGCCGGGTCTGCCTACCGACGGTGACAGTGTCGGCTGGTCGATCAGCAGCGCGCCAGCTGACCGCAGGCGACCAGACGGTCACCGGATCGGTCGCGTTGGCGACCACGGTGCGTGACGATCCGTGTGCATGCGTGGCGATTGTGTCTGCCGGAACGCCGGAGAGCACCGTCGCCCAGACCATGCCGGGTCGGTGTTCGTCGGCCCAGACCCGCGCAGCCTCGGCTCCGATCGCTCCGAGGCTCTGGCCGTACAGGACGATGCGCGGACGACGGTGTGCCGGAACGGTCTCGAGAGTGGTGGTCAGCGCCGACAGCAGGGTGACGGATGCGCGGCCTGCCGCGTCGCGAGCGGTGACGAATGCACGCCACGACGCGACCGAGGCGTAGCGGGGCGAGATCGTGTGCATGCGCCCGATGCGATCAGCGATCGCATCGACGGCCCCGGTGTCCACCCACCCCGACCCCGTCGGAACCGCCACCAGCACGGCGTCGTCGTCGAGGCCGCCCTCGTCGACCCAGCGCTCGACGAGTGCACGTGCATCGCGGTCGTTCGTGATCTGCTCCTGCAGCGTCGCTGACGATCCCGATGCCGACGCCTGTCCCGTCGTCGGGGTGAGCAGACCGACCACGACCGCAGCGATCCCTGCGACGGCAACCGCAGTCTGCCGGGGGAGCCACACGATCGCCGCGACCACCACGGTCGTCGGGACGACGAGAGCGACGATCCACTCGATACCGACTCTGTCGTAGCCGAGCTCGGCGCGAATACCGTTCTGCCACCACATGTTCGCCGCAGCGCCGAACACGAGAACACTTCCGGCGGTCACCGTCGGCCACCAGCGGGCGGCGAACGGTGGGCGGCGCCGATATGCCGTCCAGACCATCGTGCACGTCACGGTGAGCACAGCGCAGACGGACACCACCGTGCCCGCGAGCCAGGGCGTCCGGGGCAGAGGTGAGGGCCAGAGTCCGACCACCGTTGCGATCACCACCGCGCAGGCGACGGCCGGATGGAGGGGGCCGACGGCAGATCCGGTCCGGCGGCCGGCGGCGAGGGTGGGTGCATCGCAGTCGTTGCGGGCGGCGAGGTCGTTCATCGTGCAGCTACTGCGGGTTGTGCGTCAGACGAACTCTGAGCTGCGCCGTGCGTGTTCCCGTGGTTCTCGTCGGTCCCGTGGTTCTCGTCGGCTCGGTGGTCGTCGTGGATGAGGTGGCGAACCGCCGACGCGGCTGCGGTCAGGGGCGTGAGGCGGTCGCGTGGGGGACCATCGCCCTCGTTCCACGTGTTCACCGCGAGTCCGACCCGTGCGAGCTCCGCCGCGGCATCGCAGATCGGATCGTCACAGGTGTCGTGCATGCGCGTCACCAGCATCGTGTCGAGGCCGAGGCGGGCCCACGCGCCGAGCGGATGACCTGTGCGAGCCGAATAGCGCAACACGTCGTAGCCGAAATCATGTGTGCGACAGAAAGGTTCGAACTTGTCGGGCAGCGGTATCGGTGACGAGCAGTCGCCGTCGGGATTGCTCGCGGTGCCTCCTTCGATGACAGGGCGGTAACCCATGGTCGACTCGAAGCCGGGTGGGAGCGCTGCCAACGCCCGGGCGCCGTTCCCGTCGAGTACGTGCCTGATGACCTCGGCTGACGCGGGGTCCTCGCCGATCCCCGCCGGCTGTCCACGGTGTGACGTGGCGCTGTCGCGCGTCGAGCTGATCGTCGTCGAGTGTGCGGCAGCATGGCCCGCGGGCAGGATCGGGAGCGCAGCGACGATGACCACAGCACAGAGCAGGGTCACCCATGGCCATCGGCGATGTCTGCGAACAGGGTGGGCGTGTGGGCGGCTAGCTGTCATGCGATCGACGCTAGGAATACAGGGCACTGCACCACATCGGTCGCGAGTGGGGTTACGACACAGCACATTCGCGTCGTTCAGGGGGTCGTACCTCCAACCAGAGAGCGAGTTCGATCTCCCTCTCGGGTATGAGGACATGTCGGAATCGCTCGCATACGGTGGACGGCGAGGTGATCAGATGTTCCAACGCGTACGGACCTGGATGTGCAGGGCCGGTGCCGCCTTCGTCGACGAGGTGCGTGCCATTCCTGCGCTGTCGGATCCTGATCTGCGACGCTACTTCGCGTCCCGCATGAATCTGTTCTTCCTGCTGTTCGCGATCGTGCTGTTCGCCGTGGCGTGGCCGACGTCGAGTCTGACCCACGACATCCCGGCGTACGCGATGCCGGCCACGGCGGCCGCCATCGCCTGGCCGGTTGCACTCGGGTGGTCGGCTCCCGTTGTCGGATGGGTTGTTTCGCTCATCGCCGCGATGGTGATCGGTGCGGTTGTCCCGACAGCACACGGCTGGCAGTGGTCGATCCAGGTGACGCACATCATCGCGTTGCTAGGGCTCTCGTTCATGGCCGCCGTGCGAAGTCCGCTGCGATGGTTACCGGTGATCTGGCTGGCGTCGACACTTGTCGTGGTGAATGCGGCGCCAGAGCCATATCGGCCCGGGTGGATCTTCGGGCTGACCTTCGGTGCGATCGTGATCGCGCTGCTGCGCGGCCTCCTGGCGTCACGTGTGCAGCTCGCCCAGCGCACACAGGAGACCAGAGCCGCGGAGTCCGAGACCGCGGTACTGCAGGAGCGCGCACGCATCGCCCGCGACCTGCACGACGTCGTCGCGCACAGAATGTCGATGGTGGTGGTGATGGCCCAGACGGCGCGGTATCGACTCCCCGATGTCGGCGACGATGTCGCAGCCGAATTCGACGCGATCGCGACCGCTGCGCGTACCTCGCTCGACGAGGTACGGCAGCTGCTGGGTGTGCTGCGCGAGTCCGACGGTGGAACCAGGACCACACCGAATCCCGGACTCGAACACATCGAATCGTTGGTCGAGGCGACACGTCGGGCGGGAGCCGATGTGCGGTTGCACAACAGCGCGTCGGCGGTCGACGTCGGCGAGGCGTCGGGTCTCGCGGTCTACCGGATCGTCCAGGAGTCGCTGGCCAACGCGACCCGGCACGCACCTGGCGCACCCGTCGACATCTGGCTCCGTGACGGGGCTGTCGGTCAGCTCGAACTCGCGGTGGTCAACGGGATCGGCACTGAGCCCCCACTGGGTTTGGCGGGCAACGGCGCGGGGATACCCGGCATGGTCGACCGGGCGCGCAGTGTCGGCGGTGCGCTCGTCACGAGTCACACACCCGACGGTGGATTCGCCGTGCGCGCGTGGCTTCCCGCCGCGTTCGCATCCGCCGACACCGCCCTGTACCGGTCCGGGGGCGAGCTGATCGCGCCGCCATCAGAGGAGCGCAAGCCCGCGATCGGGTCGTCGGGCGCCGAACGGTAGCGTGCACCCAATGCCGATCACGCTTGTCATCGTCGACGACCAGGCGATGGTCCGACAGGGCTTCTCGGCGTTGCTCGCCGCGCAACCCGATTTCTCGGTGCTCGGCGACGCCGCGGACGGTGCCGAGGCCGTCGAACTGTGCGCGCGGGTGACTCCCGACGTCGTGCTCATGGACGTTCGGATGCCGAAGCGGGACGGACTGTGGGCAGCGAAAAGGATTCTCGCCGGTCGACCCAAGGGACAGAGGAACACCGAATCCGATGCGGGCGCGGGTAACCCGGCCAACGGCGCAGCGGGGGATACGCGAGTCCTGATGCTGACCACCTTCGACATCGACGACTATGTCTACGAGGCGCTGCGCATCGGGGCGTCGGGCTTTCTGCTCAAGGATGCGCCCGCCGACGAACTCGTCCGGGCGGTACGCGTCGTCGCCGCGGGTGAGGCGTTGCTCGCGCCGTCGATCACCCGACGACTCATCGCGGAGGTGACCGCTCGACGCGAGCGCCGGGCCACCTCCTCCGAGCTCGGCTCGCTCACACCGCGCGAGCGTGAGGTGCTCGAGCTCGTGGCGGAGGGAAAGTCCAACGCCGAGATCGCCGCCGCCCTGTTCGTCACCGAGCAGACGGTCAAGACGCACGTCAGCGGACTGCTCGGGAAACTCGGGTTGCGTGATCGCGCTCAAGCGGTCGTCTACGCCTACGAGAACGGCGTGAAGTGATGCGGCTCGTCGGAGGTGCCGGCATTCGTCGTCGTCCGGCGCGGTGCACCGCGGCCCACTAGATTGGACAGCGTCAACCCGGACGGCGGAAGGCAAGAAGACACATGGCGAAGAGATACGGCATCCTCACCTCCGGAGGCGATTGCCCGGGTCTCAATGCGGTGATCCGTGGCGCGGTCCTCAAGGGCGAAACTGTGTACGGGCAGGAGTTCGTCGGCTTCCGTGACGGGTGGTACGGGCTGGTGTACGGCGACATCATCGAGCTCTCTCGCACACGCGTCCGCGGCCTGAGCCACGAGGGCGGAACGATCCTCGGTACCAGTCGGTTCGGTCCGTATTCCGAACCCGACGGCGGCGCAGAGAACATCAAGAAGGTACTCAAGAATCTCGAGATCGACGGTGTCATCGCGATCGGTGGCGACGGCACCGCTGCCGCCTCGCAGCGCCTCTACGAGGACGGCATCAACATCGTCGGTGTCCCCAAGACGATCGACAACGACATCGCCGCGACCGATTACACGTTCGGCTTCAACACCGCTGTCGAGATCGCCACGGAATCCATCGATCGTCTGCGCACCACGGGCAACTCGCACAAGCGCTGCATGGTGCTCGAGGTGATGGGCCGTCACGCGGGCTGGATCGCGTTGCATTCGGGCATCGCGGGTGGTGCGCACGCGATCCTGATTCCCGAGCACCCCGAGAGCCTGAATCAGATCTGCGCGTGGGTCACGAGCGTCAAGAATCGCGGCCGCTCGCCGATGGTCGTCGTTGCGGAGGGCTTCAAACTGCCCGATATGGAGACCGCGCACTCGACCAAAGGACTCGACGGATTCAACCGTCCCCGACTCGGCGGCATCGCCGAGGTCCTCGCACCGATGATCGAGGAACGCACCGGAATCGAGACTCGCGCGACCGTCCTCGGTCACGTGCAACGCGGCGGCGTTCCGACCGCTTTCGACCGGGTACTGGCCACCAGACTCGGTATGGCCACCACCGACCTCGTCGCCGACAAGGGTTGGGGGCAGATGGTCGTGCTGCGTGGGACGGAGATCGAACGCACCACGTTCGACGAAGCTCTGGCCAACCACAAGCAGGTGCCCGCCGCGCAGTATCAGGAGATGCGGGTCATCTTCGGCTGACGACCCGACCGACCCGGCGATGCGCGCACGCATAAACTGGGTGCCATGACTGCCGCGACCGCCGAACTGATGGACTACGACCAGGTCATCGACGAGTTCGATCCCGTTCTGGGGCTCGAGGTGCACGTCGAGCTCGGCACCGACACCAAGATGTTCTGTGCGTGTCCGACCACATTCGGTGCAGATCCCAACACCCAGGTGTGCTCGGTGTGTATCGGACTGCCGGGGTCGTTGCCGGTGGCCAACGCCAAGGCCATCGAGTACGCGATCCGTATCGGCCTGGCGCTGAACTGCTCGATCCGACCGTCGAGCACGTTCGCACGCAAGAACTACTTCTATCCGGACCAGCCCAAGAACTACCAGATCTCCCAGTACGACGATCCGATCGCCTACGACGGTCATCTCGACGTGGTGCTCTCCGACGGCACGACCTGGCGGGTGGAGATCGAGCGTGCGCACATGGAGGAGGACACGGGCAAGTCGCTGCACGTCGGTGGTGACGGCCGAATCCACGGCGCCGACCACTCGCTCCTCGACTACAACCGCGCAGGTGTACCGCTCGTCGAGATCGTGACCAAGCCCGTCACCGGCGCGGGTGCGCGAGCTCCGGAGGTTGCGCGCGCCTACGTATCGGCATTGCGTGACCTGCTCAAGTCTCTCGACGTCTCCGACGTCCGGATGGACCAGGGCTCACTGCGCTGCGATGCCAACGTCTCGTTGATGCGCAAGGATGCCACCGAGTTCGGCACGCGCACCGAGACGAAGAACGTCAACTCACTCAAGAGCGTCGAGGTCGCGGTCTCCTACGAGATGCGCAGGCAGGCAGCGGTTCTCGAATCCGGTGGCGAGGTGGTGCAGGAGACCCGCCACTTCCACGAGGCGGACGGCACCACGTCAGCGGGGCGTCGTAAGGAGACCGCCGAGGACTACCGCTACTTCCCCGAGCCGGATCTTCCTCCCGTGCAACCTGATTCGGCGTGGGTGGCCGAGATCGCCAGTACGTTGCCCGAGTTGCCGTGGGTACGCCGCGCCCGGATCCAGGCCGAATGGGGCGTCTCCGACGAGGTCATGCGTGATCTGGTCAACGTCGGCGCTGTCGACCTCATCATCGCGACCGTCGACGCCGGGGCGGCACCGGAGGCCGCCCGCGGCTGGTGGGTGTCGTTCCTCGCTCAGCAGGCGAACAGCCGCGAGGTCGAGTTGGTCGATCTGTCGATCTCGCCCGCCCAGGTCGCCACGATCATCGGGTTGGTCGACGAGGGAAAACTGACGACGAAGCTCGCACAGCAGGTGGCTGTCGCTGTTCTCGACGGTGAGGGCGAGCCCGCGCAGATCGTCGCCGACCGCGGACTCGAGGTGGTGCGCGACGACTCGGCGCTGCAGAAGGCGGTCGACGAGGCGCTGGCGGCCAACCCCGACATCGCCGACAAGATCCGGGGCGGCAAGGTGGCTGCCGCCGGAAAGATCGTCGGCGACGTGATGAAGGCGACGCGCGGTCAGGCCGACCCGGCGCGCGTCAAGGAACTGGTCATCGCCGCCTGCTCCTGACCACCAGATGCCCCGAGGGTCTGCACCCTGCGCATTGACACGTCGTGACCGCGTGTCACACTCCCTGTCAGGCCCTGTTCTCCGACGACGCGGGTGGGATGAAACGCACCACACGGTCGTCGGTGCCGACCGGGTTACCAGAGGCCTTGTTCACGGTGGCGAACAGCATGGCACCGCTCGTGGAGCTGACGATCCTGCCCAGTGCGCCATAGCGCTTTTCCAGCACGACGGTCGGCGGGGTGATGGTCGGCTTGTCGCGGGTCGGTTCGGTGAGGGCGAGGATCTGCTGCGTGCGGGTGGTCGTCACGAAGATCTGCCCGGATGACACCGCGCAGCCGGCGACCTCGGGACGGTCGGGCCACGTCCACAGCACCTTCGGCGCTCCCGATCCGACGGCCTGAAGCCGATCCTCGGTCTGGGTGCGGTCGGTGACGTAGACCGAACCGGTGTCGTTGTGGCACAGCGCCACGTTCGAGCCGAAACCAGCGGCGAGAATCTTCGGTGGGGGGTTGGCGCCCGACCCGAACGACGTCACGGACAGCAGTTTTCCCGCGAGTGACGTGGGGTTGGCTGCCGATGCCGGATCACCGGCGTCGCCGGTGGCGACAAGCAGTTCGGTGGGGGACCTGAAATACAGTGCTCCCATGTTTCCCGTGGCGCCCTTGGGAATGCCGGTGAGAATGGGTTTGGCGACGTCTCCGGGAGCGATGCGGACGACGCGGTTGTCCGACGCCGTGGTGACGAGCGCGTAGATGAGGCGGTCCTGGCTGTAGGTGGGCGACAAGGCGAAGTCGACGAGACCGCCGTCGCCCGAACCGTCGACGTCGAACGAGGCGATCGCCCGCTGTGGTCCGTAACGCTTGGCCGTGATCAGCTTCCCCGTGGTTCGCTCGGCGACGACGGTGGTGGTCGCCTGGTCGTCGCCCGGCATGAGGCCACCGGTGGAAGCGAGGCACGTCGCGATGACCTGCGGGTCGGGATCGACGCACGGGCCGGTCGGCGGAGGCCCCGGATTCTGTGGTGCGCTCGGCTCGGGTGAGGGGGTCTTCTGCTTCTGTTCGAACGAATCGTTGTTGGCCGAGAACTGCCCAGCGGCCTGGTCGCGGTCCTGCGAGGAGAAATCGGCGCAACCGGTGAGCGCGGCAAACAGGACGAATGTGGCCGCGAGCAGCGCCCACCAATGCATCCGTCGACTGCCGGCGGTGTCCGGCCGCCGACCACCGGCCGTCCGGTGCTGCTCGCTCCGCCCCTCACGCATGCACACCACAGTAGGCGATGCCCGACGACTCACCGCGCGCTGTTCGGGGGTGGTCCAGAGGTGACGATCTACAGTCGAGAGTGTGACGCAACGAGACGACCGAAGTTCTGCCGAAGGCGTCTCAGAGCCGACGGCCACCTCGCCGGGCTCCGACGGTCCAGGCTCTGACACCGCGGGCTGGGAGGGCGTGCCGACAGGCAACGCCGAGACCGGCAGCACCGATCCCTACGACGCGTCCGCCGGCGAATCGGCAAGTCCCTACGACGAGACCACAGGACGCATCCCTGTGCAGCGCCGCCCGTCGTCCGACCGGGATGCGTTCTACGACAAGCACTCTCGTCGAATGACCCGCGTCGACGAGCTTGATGATCTCGACCCGGACGACGTGGAGACGCGTCGATTCCCGTCCACCCCGAACCCTCCGGCCGCGTCGTCGTCGCAACCTGCGGCACCGCAACCCGCGGCACCATCGAGCTCATCGGCAGGGACAGTGGGTGACACCGGACACCGACGTCGCCTCAGGCCCGCACC
Organism: Gordonia otitidis NBRC 100426; assembly: GCF_000248075.1. Classification (GTDB taxonomy): domain Bacteria; phylum Actinomycetota; class Actinomycetes; order Mycobacteriales; family Mycobacteriaceae; genus Gordonia; species Gordonia otitidis. The sequence goes on from NZ_BAFB01000162.1 coordinate 47,219, forward strand.
ACAACGTGTGGAGGGTTCCGGTGTCGCCGGAGACCAGCAGGCGCGGACCACTCCGCAGCGGGTCGTCGAACCCGGTGCCCCCGTGGCCTCCGAGCGTCACGACACGGCGATCATCGAGACCGGGCGTGGCGACGCTGTTGACGACGGCGATGTCGGCACCTCGAGCGCGACGCCGAGCGCGGCCCTCGTGGACGGCCCGTCGTCGGCGACAGCAGGCGAGACGACAGCAGGCGAGACGACAGCAGGCGAGACGACAGCAGACGATCAGCACGCCACCGGTGTCGCACAGGCGCCCCGTGTTCGCCGCGGAACGCTCGATCTCGGTCTGCTACTCCTGCGTGTGGCTGTCGGAGCCGTCGTCATGGCACACGGTTTGTCGCACCTGTTCGGCTGGTGGAACGGCACAGGACTCGACGGTTTCCAGAACGAGCTGCTCAATACGTCCAACCCTGCGATCGGTTTCGCAGCCGATGCGGCCAAGCCGCTGGCCGCGGGTATCGCGCTCGCCGAGACCATCGGCGGCCTGATGGTGATCGTGGGGCTGCTGACGCCCATCGGCGCGTCGGCGATACTCGCGGTGATGTTGCTCGCAGCGGCGTTCAAGACGACCACGAGCGGAGGATTAGAGTTCTTCGCGAGCGCGAACGGCGTCGAATTCGAGCTGATGATGGCCGCTGCGGCCGCTGCACTCGTCCTGACCGGTCCCGGCCTCTACTCGCTGGACTATCCGCGAGGGTGGGCCCGACGACCGTTCGTGGGATCGGTCCTCTGGCTGGTGATCGGTGTCGCCGTCGCGTGCGTGATCTGGATTTTCTGCAACGGCACCGACCCGTTCAGCTCACCGGGCAACCCCCGGTAGTGCGGACTCGACCGGCGATTTCGGCCGGTCGAGTCCGAACGACGATCAGTCGACCTTGCGGACGGCGCCCTGATCGGCGGACGTCGCGAGCTTCGCGTAGGCGCGTAGTGCGGTCGAGACCTTGCGGTCGCGGTCCCTGGGCTGCCATGGGCGCTCAGAGGCCTCCATCTTCGCGCGGCGCTCGGCGAGTACATCGTCGTCGACG
>NZ_BAFB01000161.1 GCF_000248075.1 Gordonia otitidis NBRC 100426
GGCTTGCTCGACGACACTGGTCACCAACGGTGTGTGCTTGGTCGACATCACCCGCCACCCCAAAATCCGCCGCGAGTACACATCGACGAGGAACGCGACGTACACGAACCCCGCCAACGTCCACACATAGGTAAAATCGGCGACCCATAATTGGTCTGGTGCATCTGGTCGATTCCATTTCCGCTCAACATGATCCGGGAAACGAGGTGCCCGATCATCGCGGGTGGTCGTGACGGTGCGGTGGTGTCCGCGGACTGCGCCGGCCGCACCGCAGATGCCCATCAGACGGCCTACTTTGTCGCGGCCCATCCGATACCCGGCACGATCCATCGCGCGCCACATTTTGCGGACCCCGTAGACGCTGCGGTTGCGTTCCCACACCAGGTGAACAGCGTGCGCGTCGTAGGCCTCTGCCAGCACAGATTCGGGTACCTGGCCTGATTGTTTGCGTGCGTAGTAGGTGGACGGGGCAATCGCCATGCCGTGCTCGGTGAGCACGCGGCAGATTGGGTCCACCCCGAACCTCTGTTTGTGTGCGTCGATGTAGTCGACGATCACTGCAGTCGGCGGTCGACCTCCGCCGCTGCGAAAAACGCTGACGCGGTCTTCAAAATCTCGTTGGCTCGTCGTAATTCGGCAACTTCACGCCGAAGTCGACGCATCTCGGCCTCATGTTCGGCGACCGTCTTTGCGCCTTCTGCCGAGTCGATAGGCGCGTCCTTCTCGATCCAGTTGCGCAGCGTTGCGGGGTTGATGTCGAGTAGCCCGCCGACGTGCTTGCGGGCGCTGAGTTTGGACTCACCCGTCGCCCTCAGACGGTCGTGATACATCCGTACCGCCCGCTCACGGGTCTCCTGATCGAACTTGCGTGGTGCTCCCATACCGACATTCTCCTGGTGAGATCACGGTCTCCACCAGACCCAGGACGGCTCAAGACACCGAAAGCGAACCCAAGAAATCAGGAGTTACGTTCTTACACAGACATCTTGACAAGCTCCGGCTTCTGGGCCGCGATCCGGGAGGTGTTCCCCGACACGCGTGAGCAACGATGCTGGTTCCACAAACAAGCCAATGTTCTTGCTGCGCTACCGAAATCAGCCCACCCCAACGCGATCAAGGCGATGCAGGAAATCTACAACGCCGAAGACGAACACCACGCCCGCCAAGCGATCACCGCGTTCGAGAAAGCCTACAGCGCCAAGTACCCGAAGGCCGTGGCCAAGATCGTCGATGACGACGACGTGCTACTCGAGTTCTACCGGTACCCGGCCGAACACTGGATACATCTGCGCACCACCAACCCGATCGAGTCCACGTTCGCGACCGTGCGACTGCGGACCAAGGTGACCAAAGGCCCCGGATCACGGGCCGCCGGCATCGCGATGGCCTACAAGTTGATCGAGGCTGCCCAATCGAAATGGCGGGCGGTCAACGCACAGCACCTGGTGAAACTGGTCCGTGACGGCGCCACCTTCGAAAAAGGCAAACTCGTCGAACCCGACCCCAACTCAGACTCCGAGGAGGCCGCCTGAAACTCGCCCATCCACAGGTCTTGACAATAACTCTCGGGGTTGCCGGATGCTCACCTGTTGTGACAGAACGTCGTTCGTCGCCGATTGCTGTGATACGGCCGGTGGATGATGTGGGGGGCCTGTGCCGGTGGTTGCACGTCAGTGATGGTGACACGATTACGGTTCGTCTGGACGGCCGGTCGGTGTCGGTGCGTTTGATTGGTGTCGATACCCCGGAGACGAAGCGTCCTGGCGTTGGGGTGCAGTGTTTCGGTCTGGAGGCGTCGGCGTTTACGGGGCGGACGGTGATGGGCCGTAGTGTGTGGCTCGAAGACGACGCCGTTGCGGGGGAGCGGGATCGCTACGGTCGGGTTGTTGGCGTATGTATGGCTCGACGACAGCGAGATGTTGGATCTGATGTTGATTGCGGGCGGGTATGGCCGCGAGTACGACTATCACGAGCAGGATTACAAGTACCGCAATCTGTTTGAGGCTTCCGAGCGTGCCTCCCAGGCGAGTCACCGCGGCTTATGGGGGGCTTGTTCCTCACCGCAGTGACTGGATGAGCTCTGCCTGCGAGAGTCTGACTGGGAAAACTGCAACCTCGGCTATCAGCCGGACCCGGCGTGTCACTTCGTCGAGTGGGCCAAGCTGCCGCTCGACCTCCGGTCTAGCTAGCTGTGGCCGCGGGCCATGCCCTACTAGCCCACCTACTAGGGCATCCCCGATGCGGGCGGCGGCACACACGGTGTCTCGGCGTCGCCCGCCAAAGAGGTCATCGATATGGCCCAATTTTATGCTCATGGACCAATGATCCTCCTAGGTATGACATTCCGTACAATCGGCGGAATGGAGCTGTCAGGCGTACCTTTCAGGGAGTTGCTATTGGTTTGCCTCTTCGGTGTCGCGGGTTGCTACCTGACAATCCCGCTGGTGCGGCGGGGCGCGATCGCAGTGGGCGCCGTGGCGATACCCCGAGAACGGGACGTCCATGGCACTAATATGCCTCGAATCGGCGGCGCAGGAGTCTTCCTAGGTATGTGTACCGCATGCGCTCTTGCTATGAGACTGCCAGCTCTATCGAATGGGTTCGTCTATTCCAGTGCGATGATCGCCACTTTCACCTCTGCCGCCATCGTCATGTGCGTAGGCGCTATTGACGACATATTACAAATACCCCCCGCGGTGAAACTAATGGGGCAAATAGTTGCTGGTTTAGCCCTGGCTCTCGGCGGAGTTCGATGGCGGCTACTCCCCGGAGATGGCACCGTTGTAGTTCTCGACTACACACAATCTGTCCTACTCACAGTTATACTCACCGTAGTAATTATCAATGCGATGAACTTCACTGACGGTCTCGACGGCCTAGCCTCTGGCTTAGCTATCGTTTCCTTCGCGACTGTAGCTAGCTTCTCAGCGTGGCGACTGAATCAGTCTGGCGGGGACGTCAGCTACTACTCTCCACTCATCGTATCCACGATCGGAGCAGGGGCGTGTATAGGATTCTTGTTCCATAATGCGCACCCCGCTCAGATATTCCTAGGCGATACGGGATCAATGCTTTTAGGGGTGATCGTAACCTCTGCCGTAACGCAAGTTACCGGCATGCCGCTTGTGGACATAAATGAAGGGTTACTGACTGCATTCAGCCCTATTATTGTTTTTGCGGGCGTCATTCTGATCCCCGTGTTGGACGCCACAGTTGCGATAGTTCGACGCGCCGCATCACATAAACCGATATACATCGCCGATAAGTTACATCTACACCATCGGCTTCTTTCTATTGGGTTCAGCCACCCCGGCGTTGTCCTGTTGATAATCTGCCTGGCGTCTGCCCTCTCAGGCATGTGCCTAGCCATTTCCATCCAGGCGCCCGGCTGGACCTTGGCAACGAGAGGGTTCTGCGCTTGCTTGTGTCTATTAGTAATATGCAGCCGGGCGTTCAAAATGAAGTTACATAACTGATAGCCGATCGCGACTTCAGTGCTGCTATAGAAAATATTCGCGTGTAAGCGATAACTCGTCCCGAGCCTTATCTACCAGGCGCAAGGCTCTACGGATTTCACGTCGGGTCACTCGGGCATTACGAGGCGAAGCAGCCCCCCGTATCGTCGACAACTCGTCCGCCAGGCGTGATGCCCTCTCAAGAGCCGTCCTGGCAGCTACCAGTTCGGATCGCAATTCTCCTGCCTGGATGCCTGTTTGGCGCTTCCAGTCGCCGAATCCTTCTGGTGTAGTAATACGACTCGGTGGCGACGTCCTGTTGCGACGCCACCGAGTCCTATGAACGGTTATCACGGGGTTAGCCTCAGTGGGCTATACGTGGACACATGCCCGTCCGCGATTGACGTACACGTTGTTTGGCTTGTGTTCCCACAACGTCGCACAGACCCAGCCGCTTCCATGTCCGTATCCTACCGCTCCCGGCCGGCCATTCGTCGGCCCATTAATACTCAGATTGGGTCCTGTGATCTGAAAGTGTCCATACGTATTACTGAACGCGCACCCATTCGCTGGGATACCTGCGATCGCCTGATAGCCACTACTTCCAGTGTTCACCACTAGTGTCCTGAGTCATTCATTGTCATTCGGTTGATAGACTGGGGAATGGCAACCCGGGGTCCGCGAGCAGTGGATGTTGTTCTGACCGATGACGAGCGCCGTGAGCTCGAAGGGTGGGCGCGTCGGCGAACGACGGCCTCGGGTTTGGCGATGCGATCACGAATCGTTCTCGCTGCCGCTGATGGCGGGTCGAATACCGAAGTGGCACAACGACTCGGCCTCAACCGAGGTACCGTGCGGCGCTGGCGAGGCCGGTTCGTCGAGCACCGCTGCGAGGGGTTGCTCGACGAACCCCGGCCCGGGCGACCTCGAACCGTCGGCGACGAGCAGATCAAAGACCTGATCACCGCAACTCTCGAGACCACGCCGAAGAATGCGACACACTGGTCGACTCGGTCGATGGCTGAGCATCTCGGCATGTCGCAGTCAACTGTTTCGCGTGTGTGGCGGGCGTTCGGATTGGCTCCACACAAACAGGATTCGTGGAAGCTGTCGAAAGATCCCATGTTCACCGAGAAGGTCCGCGACGTCGTCGGGCTCTACATGAACCCACCCGAACGTGCCCTGGTGCTCTGCGTTGACGAGAAGACCCAGATCCAAGCTCTCGATCGCACCCAGCCGATCTTTCCCATGCTCCCGGGCACCCCGCAACGGGCCAGCCACGACTACGTGCGCAACGGCACCTCCAGCCTGTACGCGTCGCCACCGCGGTCGGCGCACTGGCCGGGCTCGTCGTCGGCTGCATAGTGATCGTGGGGTGTGTCTGGGGAGCCGGTGTGGGCGCGGCGATCGGCGCCGTTGTCGGTATCAACAACGGCGACCCCCGCGCGGGGCAGGCGATCCTCAACTGGATCAACACGCCCTGACCACCACGGGGATGGGTGGCTCACGGCGAACCGAGCCCAGTTCGGTGGTGAGTCGACGCCGCAGCTGGCCGCGACGCGCCAGCCAAACGGGCACCCTGGTACCGACCCACGCTGCCCCTAATCCGGAGATCCACGTCACTGGCCAGGCACCAGGCGCGGTCGGCGGGCCATACGAAGGCCGGCGGGTCGTGAAGCAGCGCAGGCGTCTCGTGTGTCAGTGGCTGCTCCCACGCCTTGAGGTCGGACAGTGTGCCGACGTAGAGGTGGTAGTCGCGGTTGGGGATGTGCATTCGAGGCCCACCCGGTAGGGGAGACACCACACCCGAATAGCCGGCCCAGATCGCGAAGTAGCAGTCATCGAAGCTGCGCGTCGCCGCAGCCAGGGCTCTGCACGTCCTGGCGACGATAGCGTGCTCGTAACCCTCATAGGCGGGCTCTGTGAAGTCCTCGCGCGGAACGCTTTGGTGAGGACGGTCTGGATCCATCACCGTGACCGCGTCCGGGATCTCCTCTGCGGCGGCGGTCTTGAACCCGGTGAAGCCGTCCATCGCGACCACCTCGACCGCGTCACGGAAGGCGTCGTCGCGGTCGGCGAGCCAGGTCTTGAACGCCGCCTTCGACCGGCCCTCGACCATGTCCAGCAGCCTTGCTGGGCCGGCGCCATCGCGGACCGGGGTGAGGTCGATGATCACGGTGACGTACTTGTCGCCACGCCTGGTGTGGCGCCAGACGTGCTCATCGACGCCAATGACCTTCACGCCCTCAAACCGCGTGGGGTCGTTGATCAGCAGCCGCTTGCCTTCAGCCAGGACCGCGTTGTTGGCGGTGTCCCACGCGACCCCGAGTCCCTCGGCGACACGGGCGACGGTGAGGTGTGCGACCACGATCCCTTCCAGCGCCCACCGCAGCCCGGTGCGCGAGAGCTTCGCGCGTGGCTCCGCCGCGGCGCTGGTGTCTTGGCGCCACACGTGTCCGCAGTCGGCACAGCGGTAGCGGCGCACTACAACTTCCAGCACGGTCGGTCGCCAGCCCAGCGGCTCGTGGGCCAACCGCCGGATCACGGTGTCACGAGCAGCGCCTTCGCTGCCGCACCGTCGGCACCACTGATCTGGTTCCACCACGCGGCACGCGAGGACCGCACGATCCGGTTCAAGTCGTTGTCCGGTCACGCTCAGACCGAGGCCGTCGAGTCGAGCGAAGGCGGTCAGGTCAGGGCGGCCGAAGCCGGCCGGCGGGGTAGCGTCGGACACGTCGAGTTCTTTCGGATGGATGGCGTAGGAACCTCCGTCGTCGGGAGACCTCGACGTCTATCTGCGGACCGACGCGCCCGGCCGACCTATACCGTCATCTGAGAAGGACCCCTGAAACGTCTTCGACGACGACGGGACCGGCGAGCAGGAGGGCGCGGTGAGCTAAAGGAATGGAGCTTGCTCGGCTTCGACGCCGCCGCAAGCTCCGGTGAAACGGTCGGTACTGGTCGGTCGTCGTCGGTCACCACCGGATGGCGGCGTCCCCCACGCTCGGCGTTTGCGCAGGTCAGCGGCTCGTTCGCCCAGTGGGCGCATCAAGCGATAGACGCAAAGCCGACGTGATTAGGTCGTCGGTTCGATTCCGACAGGCGGCTCCGGCGAACAGCCCCTGACCTGCGGAAACTCAGGTCAGGGGCTGTTCGGTTCTGGTGGTCGCGCGATGCGCTGGCCTCACGGCTCTGCCCGACACCGACGTCGCTCTCCTCTGCGACGGACCCCTCGCCGGCTGAGCGCTCGCGGCCGGCATCCTGTCCGTGTGCCGATAGGCCTCGTACCGCTCGGCAACGCAGCGTGGCGTTGCGTCGCGACCTGGCGACGGCTCGGCGGGGCGCGATCGTCTCGTGCGTTGGCGGACTACGGGAGCTTGGACGCGAGGACGTCGGCCGCCAGGATCTCGGGTGCTGCGCCGAGGAGGTGCTGGTTGGCCATCAGGGCTGCGACGATGGCGCCGTTGGCGTGGGCGTCGCGAGCGGCCTCGTCGGGGAATGCATCGAAGATCCAGAAGGTGTCGGCGTGGGTCCTGACCGCGAACCAGACAATCGTTCCTACTTCTTCGTTGGCGAGTGAGACAGCGCCGGCGAGCAGATCGGCGACCGCGTCGTGCTGTCCATCGGCCGCGACGATCTTGGCGACGAAGGCATACGGAAGTGATGCGGGTGTGGACATGAGGGACTCTCCTAGGTGTCGAGGTTTTTTGGTGAAGCGAGTTCAGCGTATGACGAGCGAGGGCCGGTGGGGAGTGGCGTATACGGCAGTATTGCTATTGTTTACGTCATGCGTATCGGGCTGATCGCGATCGACGGCTGCTTCGGTTCGGCTATCGCGTCGATCATCGACATCGTGCGGGTGGCCGACGGAGCCCGCGGCGATGTCGACCCGCGGATCGACCCGATCGAACTCGCCATCCTCGGACCGAAACGGCGAGTGACCACGACGGCATCGATGACCCTGTCGGTGGACCACCCGCTGTCGGAGTCCGGAGAGTTCGACGTGGTCGTCGTCCCTGCGCTTGGAACCCTCACGGCCGCCGCTACCAACGACGCCCTCCAGAGCCGAGATGCTCGTTCGGTCATCGCCTCGCTCGGGCGCCTCGACGAGGCGACCACCCGGATCGCCGCGGCGTGCACCGGCGTGTTCGCCGTCGCCGAGACCGGACGGATGCATCATCGGCGGGCGACGACCAGCTGGTTCCTGGGGCCGGAGTTCCTGAAGCGCTATCCGACCGTCGCCCTCGATCTCGACACCATGGTCGTGGCCGACGGGAACCTCGTCACCGCCGGCGCCGCCTTCGCCCACATCGACCTCGCGCTCTCACTCGTGCGATCGATCAGCCCCGACCTGGCCCAACATGTCGCCAAGCTCCTCATCATCGACGAGCGCCCGTCGCAGGCGGCCTTCGTCGCCTACGAACATCTCCGGCACGAGGACCCGATCGTCGTCGAGTTCGAACGCTTCGTGCGCGCCCGCCTGGACGAACCGTTCAACGTCGCCTTCGTCGCGCAGTCGCTCGGCACCAGCCGGCGCACCCTCGAACGACGAGTCCGTGCGGCGCTCAACCTCACTCCGCTCGGCTTCGTCCAACGGCTTCGCATCGAACGAGCTCGGCACCTCTCAGCAACCACGGACCTCACCTCCGCCGAGATCGCGCTACGGGTCGGCTACGCGAACGCCGAGACTCTGCGCTCCCTCCTGCGCAGGGAGCGACGCCGTTCCTGACCTATCGCCATGCCTGTAGCCGGTGTGCTAGTGCTCGACTGGAACCACCTCTCAGCACGTCGCGTCGACGCTCCCGCGTCGCCCCTGGACGACCCACTCGACACGCCCGCAGCACAGGTCATGTGACGTGTCCCGGCTTCGCGGACGGTCGGGGTTGGGTGGCTGTGATGTCGCTGCGTTCTCGTCGAGAGGATCAGCAGACCCGATCAGAGCCGATTGGGAAGTCACCTCGGCGGGCGCTGTGAAGGTCTGCGAGGTCGTCACGTAGCGGCTTGCTAAGCCGGTGCGGATTCTCGGCGAGCGGCCCGGAGATGAATTCGATGACAGCGTGAACGATCCGGGATGGTAGACGCCCGAGATCGCGGCGAGCTGGGGATGCGACCTCAACTCGGTACGGGCTGACCGAGTCGGGCGGTGCATCGCTCATTTCGGCGGCATGCCGTGTTCGGCGCGCAGGTCGTCGATGGACACGGTTTCACCGGCCGCGTACTCGGCGTGTGCGGTAGCGACGTCGTCGCGGACGCCGGCGTGTGAGAGCCAGTAGATCGTGTCGTGCAGCGATTCGAGGTCGTCGGCCGACATCAGCACCGCGGCAGGTTTGCCGTGCTTGGTGATCGTGATGATGTCGTGCGTGCTCTCGGCGCTGTCGATGAGCGCGGAGAGCTTGTCCTTGGCTTCACCGAGGGGCACTGTCGTCATACGTTCAGTTTAGCCGCCACGCTGGCCAGGATATGGCCTGATTTTTGGCCGATAATCTACGTTATGTCATCACTGCAGGTACCAGGACAGCCGATTGGCGGGGCCTTCGATGGCCGTCCCCGCCCAAGGCGATCTGACAGAGGGGGGTGCCCGGGCGACCTAGGCGGTTCTCGCGAGGAGTGGGCGAGATCTAAACGCTCTTCCGGATCTCAGTCGCCTCCTTCCTTCGTTGCTCCCCACGGGTCCGTTAGCTGAGCGTGTATAGCGATTGCCCGTTTGCGGCGTATGCAGTTTCGGCGTCTCTGGCGACCAGCGCGGTGACACTGCTGATGGTGCTGCGTTGTTCCCAGTGTGTGCCGTCTGGGCTGCGCCAGACGGTGTTGGCGGTGTCAATGCCCCAGAGCGTGCCATCGGGTGCGGCCGCCAGGAGGGCTAGGGCCGGCGCATCGGGGACGATTGTGAAGGTCTGGGCGTCGTCGGTGCTGTGTTGCAGCCCTGCGGGGGTGGTCGCCCAGACGCCGTGGTCGGTGATCGTGAGTGCTGCTGCGGCCAGGGACGCGCCGGTGGTCCAGCTTGTCCCGTCGTCGGTCGATACGAGCAGGCGGTTGATTCCGTCGAAGCCTACGAGTAGTTGTCCGTTGGTGGCGAGCGCGTGGAAGTCGATTTGGCCGGCCACCGATCTCGGTGTCCATGTCTGCCCGCCATCTTCGCTGGCGACGAGTCCCAGCGGGTTGGGTGCCGAGCTCCGCGGGCTGGGATGGCCGGAGGCGAAGAGCCGGTCAGAGCCGGGTACCCCGGTCAGTCCCATGAAGTCGTCGTCGGAGGCGCCGACCCGGCTGGTGGTTCCGTCAGCGGTGAGAGCGACTACGCCGGTGTGAGTTCCGGCCAGGATGGTGCCGCCGGCGCGGATGTGCAGGGCGTGGAGGTTGTCGAGTTCTGGGGTCAGTGTTGTGGCTGTCTCTGCTGAGATTGCCGGCGGTGGTAGAGATGTGGGTTGTTCCTGGGTGGCACAACCGGTCAGCACAGTCAGCGTGGCGATGACTACGACCGCAACAGTGCGGATGGACAGGCTCGAGGCAGGCAAGCGGCTAGGACTTTCGTGTGGATAGGGCCGTGTTCGGTGGTGGCGGCGCTGGATGGTGTGCTCGGTGTGGCGGCGAGACCGGGATAGAGGGTCGGTAGAGAGCCACCCTGGCCCTCTGGGGCGTCGTGGTCGTGGTCACGACTTCTGGATGGGGATGGAAGCCTGCGAAGGTTGTTGGCCGCAATGTCTTTGGAGGACGAGGGAGGCAAGGACGGTACCGAGGTGGTGACGCGCCCCGGCGAGGTCGCCGATCGCAGCGAGGTGGCGGACGAGACCGATGTGTGCGGCGAGGTGGCGGCGTCGGTTCGAGGTGACGCTGAGGTGATGGGCGCGGTGGAAGAACTGGTGGGCCGAGTATGGCGTGGGTGCCCGGTAGACGTCGCGCATGGCATGCAGATACTGACGACGGTGGTCGTCCGGGGGCGAGTGCGTCCCCCTCGGGTTCTCGGTCACAGCGCATCCCTCGAACTAGTACGCGCAGGCTGGGTCAACCCGCGTCATCTAACTACTATAAAGCCTAGTAATTGGCGGCGCGGTGGGTGCTGGAGTTGCGGCGTCACGGCCGAGCCCCTGGGGCATACTGGCTGGTGGTGCAGGTGGCGGACCGCCGGGAAGGTGTATTGAGCGTGGGTCTCAGCGAGCACGACGGCGGGCGTCGAGGATCGAGGCGAACGATGGGTGAGCATCCATGAGTGCAGCGGTGGTGTTAGTTGTTGCCGCAGGTGTGCTGGGCTGGCTGTGGCCTCGATGGATGGTCCGGGTGCAGGGCCGTATCGATGCTCGTTGGGTGTTGGTGGCCTGGCCGGCCGCGCAGGTCGTGTTTGCGTTGTTGTGGGTGGGAGCTGTTGTGACGCTGGCGGTTCCCGGTCATTTCGGCATCCATTCGTTGTCTGAGGTGGTGTCGTGTCTTCGGGTGTTGTCACACGGCGCATCCCCGCGGGTGGAAGCGATCTCTGGTGGCGTGCTGGCGGTGGTGACCGTGGCAGCGATTGTCCGAGCGGTGACGATCGCGGTGCGATCGGCGGTGCGGATGCGTGGTGCTCGTGAGGAGTATCTTCAGTCGTTGCGGTTGGTGGGCGCCCGCAGTGAGCGCTATCCCGATGTGTGGTGGCTCGCCGACGGGCGGCCGATGGCGTTTTGTCTGCCGGGCAAGGATGCCGGCATTGCCGCCACGACCGGGTTGCAGGCGGCGTTGTCCGGTGAGGAACTCGATGCCGTCGTTGCTCATGAGCGCGCACACCGGCGGCAACGTCATCACACCGTGGTGTTGGCGGCCCGCGCTCTCGGGCGTGCGTTCCCGCTGATTCCGTTGTTCAGCCGCGCGGGCCGTGAGGTCGCCGGCTTGGTCGAGCAAGCCGCCGATGCCCGCGCGGCCCAGCTGGTGGGTGCGCGGGCGGTATGCTCGGCGTTGGGAACGTTGGCCCGTTCGGGACCTGTAGCGGGCCCGGTGGGTGTGTTGTCGATCAGCGATTCGTCGTCGGTGGGGCCTCGGTTGAGCCGCTTGGACTCCGGTCACCGGTGCCGGTCGCGACGTCATCATGTGGGTGCTGCCGCGGCGGTGGCTGGTGTGGTGGCGGTGCCGACCACGCTAGCGGTGTCCGGTGTCGTCTCGGCGATGGTGATCGCGATGTGTGTGTAGCCGAGACCGACCCGGGCAGGTCCGACCGCTAGGGGTTGTTGAGAAGCTGCTGCATCCTCGCAATTTCGCTCTCCTGATCAGTGACGATCTGACGTGCCAGAGCGATCGCCTCGGGCGATTGGCCGTCTTGAATCTCGGTCTTGGCCATGGCGATGGCGCCGCGATGGTGTTCGATCATCTGTGTCAGGAACAGGCGCGACGCCTCGGCTCCTTGCGCGTCGCGTAGCTGCTGCATCTGTTCTGGCGACATCATGCCCATCATCGACGGCATCGGGGAGGAACCCGGCGCCATCGACGTACCCATGTCCATGTTGTGTCCCTGGCCCTCGAGTGGGGCTCCCCATTGCTCCAGCCACGACTGCATCTGCTCGATCTCAGGCTGCTGAGCGTCTTTGATCTGCTGGGCCAGACTGACGACCTGGGGGTTGATGTTGTCCTTCTCCAACAGGATGTCGCTCATCATGATCGCCTGGGTGTGGTGCGGGATCATCTGCTGGGCGAACGAGATGTCCGCGCTGTTGTGTTCGGCAGAGGCCGCCGCTGACGATTCGGTACTGACCGTGCTGGTACCCATCCCCGACATCGAGGAATGATCCTCAGTCGAGGTGTCCGAACACGCGGCCACCACTGTCAGAACAGCCGCCGCGGCAGCAACGACGACACCCGTTCGTGTGACTCTCATCGATCTCCTCCTCAAGAGTGGTACTTCGCCACCGCCCGGCGGCGCTTCGATAACAATTCTACTAACACCGATAGTAGTTAGTCGCCTGCCCGGCACCCACAAAACGGGCGGTGAACTGCGCAAACAAAGCCGCTAATGCCTGATTAGTTCGCTTCGTAGTGGAGCCGCGTGTGACTGGTGGGGCACAAGTGACTTGTGGTGTGATCTCGCGGGTACACGCATGGCACTCGTGCGTGGGTCTACGACGTCCGCGGGAAAGGTCCGACCGCATGCAGATGGTGTTGACATCGCTACGGGTCAAGGCGGGGCAGCAGTGGGGCCCCAAAGCGCTGGGGGTGGCAGCGGCGGTGTGCGTGGGCGTTGCGCCTGTGATTGCCACCGCACCGGCGGCGGCCTCGACCGATGGACATGTGGCCGGGGAGCTGATCGCGATCGTGCAGGACTCGGTGAAGGCCGCTTTGGGTGGTGCCGCGGCGGCGAATTTGGGGAAGCCGATCACGCAGACGGCGTCCTGCCTGGGCGCTCAGGCCCAGTCGGGCAGCGTCGGCGATGCGGGCAGTGCAGCCGCACTGCAGTGCTTCGGCACGTTTTCGCTCATTGATCCGATAGACGGGTTCCGGATCATCGACGCGTTACCGCTGGCTCGGCTGGTAGCCACCCTGATCGCCGCAATCGTGCCGCACGATCCGAACGAGCCGCATGGCCCCCAGCCGCAGGAACCCGGAACGCCGACACCGCTGCTGCCCGGTAGTGGCGGTGCGGTGGCGCCGACTGCGGGCGAGATCACGTCCACCTTCGGTGACGGACGGGGCCATCAGGGCATTGATATCGGCAATGATCTGGGCGCGCCCATTGTCGCGGTAGCTGACGGGGAGGTCATCACCTCCGGACCTGCCGAGGGGTTCGGGTTGTGGATGCGGATCCGGCACGATGACGGCACGATCACCACCTACGGCCACAACGACGAGAATCTGCTCGAGCAGGGCGCGCGAGTACGGATGGGCCAATCGATCGCCACAGTGGGCAACCGTGGGGTCTCGACCGGCCCGCATCTGCATTTCGAGGTTCTCGACCCGACGGGAGTCAACGTCGATCCGGCACAGTGGCTGGCCGATCGCGGGGTGGTTCTGGCGATGGCCGCTGATGCAGACGCCCGCGCGCCGGGGCCGGTGGTGCCGCAGTGGGTCGGCGAACCACGCCTGTGACGAACCCGGCGTGGTGGGTGGCTCAGGAACGAACGAGGCGAGCGATGGCCGCCGAGGCTTCAGCGATCTTCTCCTGCGCCTCGTCCCCGCCGGCGTGGGCGGCATCGAGCACACAGTGGGTGAGATGGTCGTCGAGCAAACCCAGCGCGACCCCCTCCAGCGCCTTGGTCAGCGCCGAAATCTGGGTTGGGTCAGGATGTCGATGCAGTACTGCTCCTCGTCGACCATCCGATAGATACCTCGGGATTGCCCCTCGATGCGCTTGAGGCGGGCCAGGTATTTGCCCTTATCGCTGATGTAACCGTGGGAAGAGTGTTCCGAGGCAGAGGATTCTTCCGGGGTGGAGGATTGTCCCGGTGCGGACGCAGCGGTCATGGACTCACCTTCTCAATGGATCTCGGTCGGTTGTGCTGCAGTCCACGCACTGTACTCGCGCCTGGCTGCAGGTCGAGTCGGCGTAACAGTTGCGCGTTGAGTGCGACCACGACCGTCGAGGCTGACATCAGAATCGCTCCGACCGACATCGGCAGGACGAACCCGATGGGCGCGAGAATTCCGGCGGCCAGCGGTACAGAGATCAGGTTGTATCCCGCTGCCCACCACAGGTTCTGCTTCATTTTTCGGTAGCTGGCGTCCGACAGCTCGATGACCGACAGCACCGAGCGGGGGTCGTCGCTGGCGAGGATGACCCCGGCCGAGGCGATCGCGACGTCGGTGCCGGCCCCGATCGCGATGCCCACATCGGCCTGGGCCAGGGCGGGGGCGTCGTTGACGCCGTCGCCCACCATCGCCACCTTGCGGCCTTCGTGCTGCAGTTCGGCCACCTTGCTGGCTTTGTCTTCCGGCCGTACACCGGCGAACACCCGATCGATACCGAGGTCGTGAGCGACGGTGTGCGCCACTGCTTCGGCGTCGCCGGTAATCATCACAACCTCGACCCCGCGGGCGTGCAGCACCTCGACGGCTTGGCGGGATTCCCCGCGCACCTCATCAGCAAGTTTGAGAGCTCCAATCAGCTCAGTGTCGCGGGTGACATGCAGGATGATTGCGCCGTCGGCGCGCCAGCGATCAGCGATGGCCAGTTCCTGATGGCCCTGTTCCTCGAGCATGCGGGGCCCGCCCACCCGCACTGTGGCGCCCTCGACGCGAGCGGTCACACCGACCGCCGGTGACGAGGTGAAGTCGGTGGCCGCCGGCACCGGCCGCGCGCGGTCTCCGGCAGCTGCGACAATCGCTCGCGCCAACGGGTGCTCACTGTCGGCTTCGGCGCTGGCGGCCAGGGCGAGCACGGTGTCCTCATCGACGCCGTCGGCGGCCGCGATCTCGATGACCGTGGGCTCACCCTTGGTCAGGGTTCCGGTCTTGTCGAACAGCACCGCATCCACAGTGCGCATGGCCTCAAGTGCCAACCGGTCTTTAACCAGCACGCCGCCGCGGGCGGCGCGTTCGGTGGCAATGGCCACCACCAGGGGGATAGCCAAGCCGAGTGCGTGCGGGCAGGCGATGACCAGCACGGTGATGGTTCGAATCACCGCCTGGTCGGGTTGGCCGATGACCGTCCACACGATGGCGGTGATGATCGCTGAGCCGAGCGCGAACCAGAACAGCAGCGCTGCAGCGGAATCGGCCAGCCGCTGGGCGCGGGAGGTGGAGTTCTGCGCGTCTGCCACCAGGCGCTGAATCCCGGCCAGCGCCGTGTCATCGCCGGTGGCGGTGATCTGGACCCGCAGCCCCGAGTCGGTGGCCACCGTGCCGGCCACCACCTGATCGCCGATGCCGCGGCGCACCGTGCGCGATTCTCCGGTGACCATGGATTCATCGAGCTCGGCCGAGCCGTCTACGACGCGACCGTCGGCCGGCACGCTGGCCCCCGGGCGCACGATCACCACATCTCCGACCTGCAGCTCACTGGGAGCAACCGTGGTGATCTGGTCGCCATCGACGCGTTCGGCCTCATCGGGCAGCAGCGCGGCCAGCGAGTCCAGGGCCGAGGTCGTCTGGGCCAGCGACCGCATCTCGATCCAATGCCCCAACAGCATGATCACGATGAGCAGCGCCAGTTCCCACCAGAAGTCCAGTTCGTGGTGCAACACACCGATGCTCGCACCCCAGGACGCCACGAAGGCCACCGTGATCGCCAAGGCGATCAACAGCATCATTCCCGGTGCACGCGACCGCAGTTCTGAATAGGCGCCTACCAGGAACGGCCGCCCACCCCAGCAGTACATCACCGTACCCAGCACCGGTGAGACCCACTTCAACACTTCACCATCGGGTAGGTCATAGCCGATGAGCATCGCGAACATGGGCGAAAAGGCCACGACCGGCACAGCCAGGGCCAGCATGATCCAGAACAGCCGCCGGAACTGCCCGACGTGATCACCATGCCCCCCATGCCCAGCGTGATCATGGTCTGCGCGGGCGCGCTCAGCATGGTGATCGTGGTGGTTGTGTGACGCTGCGGCGAGTTGGCCGTGGTGGCGTTCATCGGCGGCGTCGTGACCGACGTGCTCAGGGGAAGAGTGCTCGTTCATGCCGCTACCTTATACCCCTGGGGGGTATACGTCGAGGGGTTGGTGGGTGGAACTGTGGACGATGAGTGGGGCGGGCTGGTGAAGGCGCGCAGCCGCAGGCTGTTGCTGACGACGAACACGCTGGACAACGCCATGGCGGCCCCAGCCAGCATGGGGTTGAGCAGTCCCAGCGCGGCCAGCGGTATCGCGGCGACGTTGTAGGCGAATGCCCAGAACAGGTTCATTTTGATCGTTTTCAGAGTGGTGCGTGCCAAGGCGATCGCGTCGGCGGCAGCGTTGAGGTCGCCGCGGACCAGGGTGATGTCAGCGGCATGCATGGCGGCGTCGGTGCCGGTGCCCATCGCCAGCCCGAGATCGGCGTGGGCCAGGGCAGCGGCGTCGTTGACGCCGTCGCCGATCATGGCCACAACCTTGCCGTCGGATTGCCGGTCGGTGATGACGGCGGCTTTGTCGGCCGGCAAGACGTTAGCGATGACGGTGTCGATACCGACCTCAGCGGCCACGGCATCGGCGACGGTCTGGTTGTCGCCGGTCAACAGGATGGGCGTCATACCCAGTGCGGCGAGCCGGGCGATGGCGTGTGCGCTGGTGGGTTTGATCGCATCGGCGACCGCCAGGACCGCATGGGCGCGGCCGTCCCAGGCGACGAGTACGGCGGTCTGTCCGGCTTCTTCGGCGGCGGTCTGCGCCTCGTTGAGGTGAGGGTCATCCACGGCGATGCCGTGTTCGGCCAGCAGCGTCGGACGCCCGACGGTGACCACACGTCCCTGGACCAGACCGCGCACGCCTCGACCTTCGAAGTTGCGGAAGTCGTCGACCTCGTCGAGCGGCCCGACTTCGGCGGCTGCACCAGCAGCGATGGCGGCCGCGACGGGGTGCTCGGAGGCATTCTCCACCGCCCCCGCGAGGGCGAGCACGTCTTCGCGAGTGGTGGAGGGAGCAGTGGTGACCTGGACGAGTGTCATCTGTCCCGTGGTGACCGTGCCGGTTTTGTCGAGGACAACGGTGTCGACGGTTCGGGTGGATTCCAGGACTTCGGGGCCTTTGATCACGATGCCGAGTTGGGCTCCGCGGCCGGTACCGACCAGAAGTGCGGTCGGGGTGGCCAGTCCCAGAGCGCAGGGGCAGGCGATGATCAGCACAGCGACCGCGGCGGTGAACGCCGCTTGCAGGGGATAGCCGGCGCCGATCCACGCGCCGAGGACAGCGATGGCGACGGCGATGACCACCGGCACGAAGACACTTGAGATCCGGTCGGCCAGTCGCTGGGCGTGGGCTTTGCCGGTCTGGGCGCGTTCGACCATCGCGGCCATTTGCGCGAGTTGGGTGTCCGCTCCCACGCGGGTCGCCCGCACCCGCAGGTGCCCGCCGGCGTTGACCGTTCCGCCGGTCACGGTGTCGGCGGGGGCGACCTGGACTGGCATCGACTCGCCGGTGACCATGCTGGCATCGACTGCCGAGGTGCCGGACACCACCACACCGTCGCTGGCGATCTTCTCGCCGGGGCGCACATTGAACTCGTCGTCAATGGCGAGCTCGCCGATCGGGATCCGATGCTGGTGGCCGTCCCTGATCACTGTGACGTCTTTGGCGCCCAGCTCCAACAAGGCCCGCAACGCCGCACCGGCGCGCCGTTTGGACCGCTTCTCGAAGTATCGGCCGGCCAGGACGAACATCGTGACCCCCGCGGCTACCTCAAGGTAGATGTTGCCTGCACCGTCAGAAGCGCTGACCGTCAGGGTGAATCCGTGGGTCATGCCTGGTTGTCCGGCGGTGCCGAAGAACAACGCATACAACGACCACAACAGCGCCGCGGTGGTGCCGACCGAGATGAGGGTGTCCATGGTGGCCGCACCGTGGCGCAGGTTGAGCAACGCGGCGCGATGAAACGGCCATGCCGCCCACACGATCACTGGCGCGGCCAACGTCAACGACGCCCACTGCCAGTAGGTGAACTGCAACGCCGGGACCATTGCCAGCGCGATCACCGGTACCGAGAGAACCACCGCACCGATCAGTCGGTGACGCAAGGCCACGAGCTCCCCGTCGTCGTCCGAAGGGTCATCGTCGGGGGCGGCACCTTTGGTGGGAGTGGCGGGCAGCGCAGCGTGGTATCCGGCCTGTTCGATGGTCTCGATCAGCAGGTGTGGGTCGACACCGGCGGGTGCGCTGACGTGAGCTTTTTCGGTGGCGTAGTTCACCGAGGCGCTCACTCCGTCGAGTTTGTTCAGTGTGCGTTCGATGCGTGCCGCGCACGATGCACACGTCATGCCCGACACGGCGAGTTCGACATCGACGGCGCCTGTCTGCTCGGCGGTGGCCGCAGGTGGGTGGATCGGAGCTGAGGTGGTCATGGGGGAGTTCCTCGTGGGTGAATGCCTCGGCGCAATGCCCCGGGGTGGCGCTGGTCAGCGAGTTAGTGTCCGGCGTGCGGATCGGCCGAGGGGGCCGTGGAGTCAGGTGTCGGGGCAGGGGTGCCGGTGGGGGCATCGAGAACGAAGGTGGCGGTGTGCACAGCGCCGTCGACCTGGAAGTCGAGGTAGAGCAGATAGCGGCCCGGGGTGGGGGCGGTGGTGGCGAAGCGGACCTGTGGTCCCGCTAGTTGACCGGCGGTCGGTGCCACGCCCTCAGGGTGAACATGCAGGTAGGCCAGGTCGCCTTGACGCAGGGCCACCAAGTGACCGAAAGCGCCCAGATACGGCTGCAGGGTGGTAACCGGTTGTCCTGCTCGGCGCACGGTGACGGTCAGTTCGGACTCGGCGCCCGCGCGCAGATGACCGGCCAGCTCGATGTCGAACCCGTCGACGGATGACTGTCGTGATTCGGCGGTGGGTGGGGCCGGCTGGTAGTCACCGCTGACTTCGACGGTGCTGGTGAGGGTGAGGGGTTGGCCGGTGGCGGCGGGCACGAAGTCGGCGTAGATCCGGTAGCTGCCTCCCGTCGCCCACTGCCAGGGCAGCGTCCAGCGCCCTTCGGGCGAGAGGGTGGGGTGCACGTGTCGGAAGTGGGTGCCATCCGCGCGGACGACGATCAGGTGCAGCTGCTTGTCGTGCTCGGTGGCGAAGTCGGTGACCGCGGTCCCGGCGGCATCGAGGATCTCAAAGCTCAATGGAGCCTGCACCCCGGACGCATGGGGTGCCACCACATTCCCCAGGATGAAGCCGGCTGCTGCCATCGAAACTCCGCGAACCTGATCGGCCCCCGGAGACGAGGCGGATGTTCGCGACTGTGGTGCAGCATTGTGATCGGCATGGGCGGACTCAGCCGGGGAGGTCGACGCCCTGTCGGGAGCGACACCAGCGGCGATGGCGTACGCCGCAGCGAAAACTATCAGCAGGGCCGCGGCGAAGACGCCGAGCTTGGTTGGAACATTCATCGCTGGATTCCTGTCATCGGTGGTGGCGACACCCACGCCGCCCGGGAGAGGCTGAAGTCGCCAGTGGGGCAGACACTTCAGCCCCTCGTCGGCTACTGCGCCAGGTGGTAGCCGGCCTCTTCGATCGCGCCGCGGATCGCGTCGGCCTCGATCGGGGCCGAGCTAGAGATGGTGACTCGCCCGCTGGCCACGTCGACGTCGACGTCAGTTACGCCGGCCAGTGCGCCGACTTCTTCACGCACCGACGCCGCGCAGTGCCCACACGTCATTCCGGAGACGATCACTGTCGATGTGCTCATGAGATGTGCCCTTTCGGTACAGCAGTGGTGCCAACGACCCTCAGGGGGTCTGTCGCTGTGGCGTCTCGCCACACCACCGTTATACCTTACCCCCTAGGGTAATCAATGGGTTGTGGTGGGCTGAGCTTCGGTGGGGGCGGCGACACTGAGCCATCCGCGGCGGTGCAACAGCAACAGGGCAGACGCCGCCGCCATGCCGGTGAGGACTAGAGCGATCCACACCAGTTCGGGCATGTCGCGGGTGGTGGCCGCGCTGAACAGCCACCCGGTCGCGGCGTTGCCGAGCAGAATCCCGATCCCGACGATGGTGTTGTAGAGCCCGTAGTGGGTGGCGACAAGCGTGCCGCGGGCCAGTCCCACCACCGTGTCCATTTCGAATGGGAACACTGCTGCGGTGGCGGCGGCGAGCAGAGCTGCGGTGAGTAGCAGGGCGGCGATGTTGAGGGCGATGTTGCGCTGATGCGTTGCGGTGCTGGCGACTAGGGGCAGGAAAGCTGCAGCCATCAGCGTCATTCCCACGCTCAGGCTGCCGGTGCTGCCCCAGCGGTTGCCGAACCATGTGGTGATGCGTAGCTGGCCGGCGATGGCCACCAGACCGGTCACCACGAACATTGCGGTGACAACACTGGTGGCGAGGGTGGGGTTGTCTGCTATGCGGTCGGCATGTAGGGGCAGGGCGAGGTAGACCTGGAAGGACAGCACGTAAGAGCTGGCCATCGCCGCAGCGAAGAGCAGGAATCGCCGGTTACGGACGACGCTGCGCCAGTCCTGAATGATTGAGGTGCTGCTCGGGGCAGGTGTTGTTGCGGGTAGCGCTTTGATCTGCACGAGGGTCAGGACCGCGAAAACTGCTGCCGCACAGAGAGAGGTGAGCCGGAAGTCCAGGGCGGTCAGGGCTAGTCCGACCAGCGGCCCGAGCAGGATCCCGGCCTGGTAGAACACGTTGAACACGGCGAATGCTTCGATGCGGCGCTCACCGGCGTCGGCGGCCAGGTAGGCCCGTACGGCGGGGTTGAACAGCGCCCCGGCGAATCCCGTTGCCGCCGAGGCGATCAGGATCGCCGGCAGCGAACTGACCAGGGCCAGTAGGACGAATCCGATGACCCTCATCAGGCATCCGGCGATGATGAGCGGTTTGTAACCCCAGCGGTCAGCGAGTGTTCCCCCGATCAGGAACATGCCCTGTTGGGAGAAGTTGCGTATCCCCAGGACCAGGCCCACTGCCCATGCGGCCAGGGCCAGCGGGCCGGCGAGGTAGGCGGCGAGGTAGGGCATGAGCATGTAGAAGCCGAGATTGATGGTGAACTGATTGACCATCAGCACTTGGCTGGGGCGATCGAAGCTGCGGAAACTGCGGTAGAGGCGTCGCATAGATCAGCTCGTGGGCTCGGCGTGCGGCACGCAAGTGGGGTCGATGATGGTAGGGCACCGCGTCCAGCTGCTCGCGACCTGAGTGAGCGGATCGCTGATGGTGCGGGGTTCAGTGGGCGGCGCCGGGGCGCCGATCAGGTCGTGAGCGCGGCAGTACTCATCGTTGTAAATGGTTCCGTAGTAGCGAGCGGGGCCATCGGGGAACACCGCCGCGATGCGCGTATCGGCCGAACGAGTACGCGCCAGCCAGCCCGAGACCAGGGCCACCGCGCCCACGCTCCAGCCGCCGGTGGCGTAATGCGTGGCGGCCAGGGTGCGACATGCCCAGACTGCCTCGGCCGGCGCCACCCAGTGCACCTCACTGAACTGGTCATAGGCAACGTTGCGGGGGTAGATACTCGAGCCGAGTCCCCGCATAATCCGTGACTGTGCCGGCTGGCCGAAAATCGTCGAGCCAATGGTGTCTACGCCCACAACCTCCAGCTCAGGGTTGAACTGCCGCAGAGTATGAGCCACACCGGCTGAGTGCCCACCGGTGCCCACCGAGCACACCAGCACATCGATATGTCGCAGCTGCGCGATCAACTCCACACCCAACGAGCTGTAACCGGTCACGTTGTCGGGGTTGGAATACTGGTCGGGACACCACGCAGCCTCGTCGCGCTCGAGCAGGGTGCGCACGCGGTCGCGGCGGGCTTGTTGCCAACCCCCGACCGGATGGGGATCGCTGACGACATCGACCTGGGCGCCGTATGCGGCGAGCATCTGCCGCAAGATCGGTTCCAGTCCTGGATCGGTCACCAAGGTCACCGGATGCCCGAACACGATGCCCGCTAAAGCCAGGCCTAATCCCAGTGTCCCACTAGTTGATTCGATGATCCGCGCCCCCGGGGCCAGCTCTTCACGGGCGCGCGGGCGCGTTCCACCATGTGCAGCGCAGGCCGGTCTTTCATACCACCGGGGTTGAAGCCTTCCAGCTTGGCCCAGAAGCCGCGCCCGTGCTCGGCGAAGGGTTCCTCGATGCGCAACACCGGGGTGCCGCCCACCAGCTGACGACTCAGCCCAGCACGGGGCGACGCGGCTTCGGCGGGGAAGGTACTGGCGAATGGATCACTGGTGGTGAGGCTGTAGGAGACAGTCACACGGGCATCCTCTGCGTTGTTGAACAGGACGCCGCCGGGCAGAAATCAGATCATCAGTGTGAGAGGGAACTGTGTCGTAACGTTCCACCCGGCGACACCGCCACCTTGCCCACCGAACCTCAAGGCTGATCGGCAGCGTGGATCAAGATCTGCTCAAGAATGCCCACGAGGTTGGATGATCGTGTAGACCACCGCCACCATAGGAGCGTGCCCCAAGATCGCAACGTCGTCGACGACCTCCATATGCCGGTGGTCCGACCACCGCACGGTCTGCACGCCCTGGTGATCGAAGATGAGCCCGACATTGCCGAAGTCGTTGCTGACTACCTGCAGCGCAGCGGATTCACGGTCACCGTTGCGCCCGACGGCCAGGAGGGAGTCGCCGCCGCACGCACGGCGAGTCCGGCAGTAGTCATCCTCGACCTGGGCTTGCCGTCACTCGATGGCGTCGAGGTCTGTCGACAGTTGCGCACCTTCACCAACGCCTACATCGTGATGGTCACGGCCCGCGCGGACGAAGTCGACACAGTCGTTGGCCTGTCGGTGGGGGCCGATGACTACCTCACGAAACCATTTCGCCCTCGTGAGCTGATGGCGCGCATCGACGCCATGCTGCGCCGACCACGGCCGACCCCAACCGGCGAGTCGCACCCGCGGACGATAGGGGAGCTCACCCTCGACCCTCAGGGTCGTGAAGTCCAGGTGGAGAGCACACCCGTGGAGCTGACTCGGACTGAGTTCGACGTTCTCGAAGCGCTCACGCGGCGGCCCGGTGTTGTGTTCAGTCGAGAGCAACTGCTCACCGAAATCTGGGGACCCGACTGGGTCGGCGATGCCCACGTCGTCGAAGTCCATGTCGCCAGTCTGCGCCGCAAACTCGGTGACAGCGCCGTAGCCGGCCGATTCATCCGCACCGTTCGCGGAGTGGGCTACCGGATGGGTGACGGCCAACCTCGAGGAGCCAGCGATGAACGATGAACGTCGACGGTTGCATATCCCCGGCAGCTTCGGCTCCCGGCTCATGCTCGCTCAAGCTATCGTCATCGCCGGCGGCGGCATCAGCGTCGCGATCGTGGCACTATTCGTGGCTCCACACACCTTCCACGACCACCTCGGCCAAGCTCGCCTCGAGCCAGGGTCAGTTCAGGCCGACCATGTCGAAGCC
>NZ_BAFB01000160.1 GCF_000248075.1 Gordonia otitidis NBRC 100426
ATGGCTGAACTCGTGCACTCGATCAAAGAGTTCGGCCTCATGCAGCCGATCGTGGTGCGCAAGCTCCCTGCCCCGACCGCCGACGGCGTCGTCTATCAGATCGTCATGGGCGAGCGGCGCTGGCGGGCAAGTCAGGAAGCCGGCCTCGAGGCGATTCCCAGCATCGTGCGCGAGACGCCGGATGGCGACATGCTGCGCGATGCGCTGCTGGAGAACATTCATCGGGCGCAGCTCAACCCCTTGGAAGAAGCAGCTGCCTACCAACAGCTTCTCGAAGAGTTCGACGTCACCCACGAAGAACTGGCCAACCGGCTCGGGCGATCACGACCGGTGATCACCAACATGATCCGTCTGCTGAAGCTCCCGATCCCCGTCCAGCGTCGAGTCGCCGCGGGCGTGCTGTCTGCAGGACATGCCCGCGCACTGCTTTCCCTCGAGACTGGTAGCGATCAGCAGGAGGCGCTTGCTGCGCGAATCGTCGCGGAGGGACTATCGGTTCGCGCCACGGAAGAGGCGGTGACGTTGGCCAATCGCGGGGACGGTCCGTCGACCCCCGCCCCCGCCGCCAAGCGGCGACAGATGCAGATGCCGGGACTCCAGGATCTCGCCGAGCGATTGTCCGACGGTCTCGATACACGGGTGACCGTCAGCCTCGGAAAGCGAAAGGGCAAGATCGTTGTGGAGTTCGGATCGGTGGACGATCTCGAACGTATCGTGGGACTCATCGACCCGAAGACCTAGCGTCGACCGACCGGTGCGCTGGAGCATGATTGCGTCCGGAAGCGCCGACATTGCCGAGATTTCGACACCCACCCACACCCGAAAGTTTCGTCACAGTGACAGCCGAGCAACACAGCGACCGCAAGAACAGTGAAACACAGTGCGGTGCATCAGATTTCACGTATAGAGCTGCTCGCGCTGCACTCCGAAACCGAAATGCGGCGGTGCTGAGGCGCGCGACCACCGAAACACAGGTCGGTGTCAGATGAACTTCACGATTTCCGGCCTTGATCTCGAGTCCTTCGAGTCGCTCCCCCCGCATACGCGTCGGTGTGTGTTCTGGGAAGTCGATCCCTCCTTCACCAACGCGCCACCTGCACGGCCGGACGAGGACGCAGCTCCTCTGCGCTATTCTGGCTCGAGCATCGAGTCACCGATTGCGTCGGGACTCGCTGACTTCGAGAGCGAGTTCGACAAAGAAGCGTGGATCTCCTCGGTACTCCTGGAGTGGGGTACCTGCGGTCAGATCGCGATCGACTCGTCGACAGGGGTGGTAGTGGGCGCGGCACTCTACGCGCCGCCGAGTCGCGTCCCCAGGTCGCGTAGCTTTCCGACGTCACCCGTCAGTGCAGATGCCGTCCTGCTGACATCGATTTGTACCGAACCCGGATTCGAGGAAGCCGCGGATCAACTCATCGATGCCGTCGTGGCCGACTTGATCCGACGCGGTGTGCGGGCCGTCGAGGCCTTCGGACTGGTCAGGCATGGTGGCATCCGACACGGTGCGTCTCGATCTTCTGCCGACCTTCCGCGCGATGTTGACTCTCCTGCAACAGATCTCGACGACCAGGCACCGGGTGAAGGTCGAAACCTCTCGAGCACAACAGATTTCGGGGACCTCAGTACCTGGTCGGACGATGCAGTCGTCGAGATCGCTCGCGAGATCCTCGACGGACCGGGCCCCGATCTGTGCGGTCAGTGCATGATCGACGCGGGACTGCTGAAGGAATCGGCATTCGACGTCATCTCCTCACATCCACGGTTTCCGCGATTCCGACTCGAGCTCGACGAGGGTCTCGGCTGGAAGTTCGAGGTCGAGAGCGCGCTGGAGAAGCTGGTCGTGATGGCGGCGATCGATCTGGTGGGGCAGGAACGTGCGGCAGTGCCCTCCGCACGTCGCAGCGGAGCGCGAAGCAGCTAGCGCCACAGCGCAGCGAAGTGGCAGATGCCCGGGTGCGAGCGGCGAATCTGGTGAATCAGAACCCGGAAATACGTTCGGCCGCAAGAAGTTCGGCAAACGTGTAGGTACCCGTGGGTCGGTCGTTCTCACCCAGCAGGTACAAACGCTTGACCGCGACTAGGATGGCCTCGGTGATCACATTGCGGTAGTGCGGATCGTCGAGGACCTTCGCGTCGTCGGGATTGGTGATGTACCCGACGTCGATCAGCGCGACCGGCATGCGGGTCAACCGCAGAATGTCCCAGGTGCGTTCGTGGACTCGGCAGTCGGTCAGCGGCGTACGCGCGACGATCTCCCGCTGGATGAAGTCTGCGAGATTGCGTCCGATGGTGGAGTACGAGCCGCGGTTGCTGCCGAAGTAGAAGGAGGCAACGCCGTTTGCTGCCGGAGTGTCATAGTGTCCACAGCGCAGCGAGATCATCATGTCGGCGTCGACGAGGTTTGCCACTCGTGCGCGCTCGTCGTCGGAGGCGTGACCGCGGCCGTCGTGCGACAGGAAGGTCTCCATGCCTGCCGCAGCCATCCGACCCTCGAGACGTGCGGCGAGATCCCACAGCACCCTGGACTCGAGTTCAGCAACGGATCCAGTTGAAAGCGCATGCAGCCCAGCGGTTCCCGGATCGATGACGATGCGCTTGCCAGATAGTTGCGGTCCGGAGCGTCGAACGTGCTCTTCCTGTCGGATGGCATACGGCGAGCCGCCTGTGACACGAGTGCCGAGTCGGTCGAGCGCTCGAAGTGTGGCGGGCCCACAGATTCCGTCCGCGGAGAGGCCGTACTCGCTCTGGTAGAGGCAGATCGCGTTGTGCGTGCTTTCGCCGAATACGCCGTCGACGAGACCGGTGTAGTAGCCGAGATTCTGGAGCCTGCTCTGCAGTGTGGCGACATCGTCGCCGACCATGGGTGCGGACAGACGGTAGAGGAGCACACGCGCGCCGAGTTGATACGAGGCCTCGCGCAGTGCTCGATAGGTCGCCTGGCCGACGATGCCATCGACGATGAGGCCGCGCTGCTGCTGAAAAGCGCGCACGGCGTGGTCGACGTCGGTGTCGAAGAGGGCGTCCTCGGTGCTGTGGATGACCCGGCCTGCTGCGCCGAGCCCGTTCGCAGGTGCTGTCGACGATTGCAGTTGTGTCGTGTTGTCGACGCTGGTCGGACGGTCGCCCTCGGCGGCCGCATGTCGACCCGGCGTGGAGGTGAGCAGACCCTGTCCGGAGAGGATCGATCGAATCTCGGCCACTGCCGACCCGCGATCTCCCAGTCGGAACGTTGGCATCTCATCTCCTCAAATGGACATGTCGCCTGTTGGGGGCACGGACGACAGTGAACCAAAGTGAATTGTCTCAGGTGACGGCACCCGAACAAAACTCATCGGCTCTGTGCGATCACACCGAGGCTACCGTCCGTAGCCGACTGGCCGACGAAGGCTCTTCGCAATGGTGAATCCCCAGTACAAATCACCGTCGAACACCAGCTCGGTGTTCGACGGTGATCAGGACGAGTGCCACGGGTGTGGCTGTTCTCACTGACAGCGGGTCGGTCAGGCGTTCGACCCCACAACGGAATCGAGGTCGCGGAGAAGCGCTGCCTTGCCCTTGACGCCGACGATGGTCTTGGTGGGCTGTCCGTTCTCGAACAAGATCATGGTCGGGATCGACATGATCTTGTAGTCGCGGGCCACGCCGGGGTTCTCATCGACGTCGACCTTGGCTACGGTCAGCTTGTCGCTGTGGTCGCGCGCGATCTCTTCGAGCACCGGCGCGATCATGCGGCAGGGTCCGCACCAGGTGGCCCAGAAGTCGACGAGGACCGGTCCGCTGGCTTCCAGTACCTGGTCTTTGAAGGTGGCGTCGGTGACGGCGACGGTGTTTGCTCCCATGATGTGTCCTCCTCTGGACGTGGTGCGGGGTAGCGGGTTGGGTGAGATTCGGCAGGTCAGGCGGTCTGCGGCACGGTGGCCACGACGTCGCCCTCGATCGGCATGGGTTCGATGTCGCCCTGCTCGGCGAGCCACCGCTCGGCGTCGATCGCGGCCGAACAACCGCTGCCGGCTGCGGTGATGGCCTGTCGGTAGGTGTGGTCGACGAGGTCGCCCGCCGCGAACACACCGGGAATCGATGTGTAGGTGGTTCGGCCCTGCACCTTGACGTAGCCGTCGTCGTCGAGGTCGACCTGACCGCGAACGAGCTGACTGCGCGGGTCGTGGCCGATCGCGACGAACATGCCGGTGACGTCGATGGTGCGCTTGTCGCCGGAGCCCGTGTCGGTCAGTTCGAGGCCGGTGACCGAGTTGCTACCGATCACGCCCGTGACCGCGGCATTGGTCACGAATTCGATCTTGTCGTTGGCACGAGCACGTTCGAGCATGATCTTCGACGCCCGGAACTCGTGGCGTCGGTGGATCAGCTTCACGCTGCGTGCGAACTTGGTCAGGAATGTAGCCTCTTCCATCGCGGAGTCGCCGCCGCCGATGACCGCGATGTCTTGGTCTTTGAAGAAGAAGCCGTCGCACGTGGCACATGCGGAGACTCCCCTGCCGAGCAGTTCCTGCTCACCGGTGATCTCCAGGTATCGGGCCGCGGCGCCCATCGCCAGGATGACAGCGTTGGCGCGATAGGTCTCGCCCCCTGCGTCGACCTCCTTGACCGTGCCGGTCAGCCGAACGGCTTCGACATCTTCCATGCGCAGATCGGCGCCGAAGCGGATGGCCTGCTCCCGCATCTCGTCCATGAGTGCCGGACCCTGGATGCCGTTCTGGAAGCCGGGATAGTTCTCGACCTCGGTGGTGGTCATCAGGGCACCACCGAACTGGGTTCCCTCGAAGACGATCGGAGCGAGTTCGGCGCGCGCCGCGTAGACGGCTGCGGTGTAACCCGCCGGTCCTGACCCGATGATGATCAGGTCGTGGATCTGGTCGCTGTCTGTGGTGCTCATCCATCCTCCGTGCTTGTGGCGACGCGCTTGTGCTGCCGGTTCTCCGGTACGCGTTGTCGGCTCGTTCAACACAAGCCTAAGGGCAGATGTTCCCGCTGCTCGCGGCGCCGCGTCGCTCAGCCGCCGAGCCGGGTCCGTGACACGGTGGCCGGATTGCCGGTATCGCAGTCCCGGTCGACCACGAGAGCGTCGAACCTACCGGCGACACCGGTGCCGAGCAGAATGACGGCTCGGGTCGAGCCGCCGACGGTGATCTCGCCGGAGCCGAGCACAGGCGTGGATGTGGGGACGCCGTTGGCTGCCGTGCAGCGCCGCAGCGCCGCGTCGGAGTCGAAGGGAGCATGTGCGCGCTTTCCCAGCACTGACAGTGCGGCGGCCTTCTCGACGCCGTCGAGACCGGAGGCGGCCGTCGAGGCCGACGACCGCTGTGCCTGCACCCCGCGGTCCGGCGCATTGTCGGTTGTCGTCAGTGCTGCGGTGACAACTCCGACCAGCAGTGCGACCGCCGCTGCAGTCCCGACGACTATTGCGGCGATTCGCGCACGTGAGGGCGACCGACGCCGCCGACGTTGGGCGAGGTCGACGACGGGCTCTGCTGACGTGTGTGCAGCTGCATGTGACGCCGCGGGCACTGACTCTGCCCGGATGGCGGCCAGCGTCGAGGTGATCTTGGCGTCGACGTCCCCGGGAACTCGTACTGGCTCCAGCGGACGTGCTTGGAGCGCGTCAGTGGTGCGGTCGAGTGCGGCGAGCACGCGCAGTGCAGATGGATCGTCGGCGATGCGTCGGCGTAGGTGTGCGGTGACGTCGTCGGGTAGCGCGCCGGCATGGAAGTCGGCGAGCAGCTCCTCCGAGTAGGGCGGTTCGGGATAAGACTGGTTCATCGCGACGCGGACCTACTCCCCCGATTCTTGCGGTCGACAACGTGACGTAGCTCTTTCGTTGCCAGATAAGACTTCGTTGCCAGGTAGGACGTCATTGCCAGATAAGACGTCGGCGGCTGTCGAACGGTTCCCGCCATCTCGCGGCATATCTCATTCATGAGTCGTCTCTCAGATGGCCCAGCAGTTTGGCCAGGCGAAGGCGGCCCCGCGACGATCGGCTCTTGACCGTCCCCTCGGCAACACCCAGACGTTGCGCGGTCTCTGCGATGCTGAGGCCCTCGACGTCGAGCGCGACCACGACGGCGCGCTGCTCTGCAGGAAGCTGGGCGAGCGCGGCCCCGATACTCATCGACAGTTCCACCGCAGCATAACGATCCTCGCGGCTGGCCATCGCCGGGATATCGAACTCG
Organism: Gordonia otitidis NBRC 100426; assembly: GCF_000248075.1. Taxonomy (GTDB): domain Bacteria; phylum Actinomycetota; class Actinomycetes; order Mycobacteriales; family Mycobacteriaceae; genus Gordonia; species Gordonia otitidis. The sequence continues at coordinate 6,189 of NZ_BAFB01000160.1, forward strand.
GGCAGAGAAACCGTGGGACGCAACTTATCTCGCCGGATTCGATCGAGGCAGGCGTTCACGACGATGCGGTGTAACCACGTCGACACCTGTGCGTCGGCCCGGTACGAGTGTGCCATTCGGTGTTGTTGAT
>NZ_BAFB01000159.1 GCF_000248075.1 Gordonia otitidis NBRC 100426
ACGTCCCCGTCGGCAGCGATGATCTTGGTGCGACGCTCGTCGCCGAACTTCTCGACGACGACCTTCAGCTCGTCGCGCACGATCGCGCGCTGACGCTCGGGCTTTTCGAGGATGTCCTTGAGGTCGGCGATCTCGAGCTCGATCTCGGCCAACTCGTCGATGATCTTCTGTCGCTCGAGGGCAGACAGTCGACGCAGCTGCATCGCGAGGATGGCGTCGGCCTGGATCTCGTCGATCTCGAGGAGCCCGATCAGGCCCTGTCGCGCCTCGTCGGTGTTCGCCGACGCACGGATGAGTGCGATGACCTCATCAAGGGCGTCAAGGGCTTTCACCAGTCCGCGCAGAATGTGGGCGCGCTCCTCGGCCTTGCGCAACCGGTACCGGGTCCGACGCACGATCACGTCGATCTGGTGCGCCACATACAGCCGGATCATCTGGTCGAGTCGCAACGTGCGCGGCACGCCGTCGACGATGGACAGCATGTTGGCGCCGAAGCTCGTCTGCAGTTGGCTGTGCTTGTAGAGGTTGTTCAGCACGACCTTGGCGACGGCGTCACGGCGAAGCGTGACAACGATGCGCATGCCGTCGCGGTCCGACGACTGGTCCTCGATTCGACTGATTCCCTTGAGTTTTCCCTCGTTGACCTGTTCGGCGATCGACGCGATCAGGTTGTCGGGGTTGACCTGGTAGGGCAGCTCGGTGACGACGAGGGTTGTGGTGCCCTTGTTCTCCTCGATGTCGACGACACTGCGCATACGGATGCTGCCGCGACCTGTCATGTAGGCATCGCGGATACCCTGACTGCCGACAATCAGTGCGGCCGTGGGGAAATCGGGTCCCTTGATGGCCTCCATACACGCTGCGAGGGTCGTCTCCTCGTCGGCCTCGGGATTCTCCAGCGCCCAGAACACTGCGTCGGCAACCTCGTTGAGGTTGTGCGGCGGAATGTTGGTGGCCATACCGACGGCGATACCGCCGGACCCGTTGATCAGCAGGTTTGGAATGCGCGCAGGAAGAACCGTGGGCTCGTTGGTCTTGCCGTCATAGTTCGGCGTGAAATCGACTGTCTCCTCGTCGATGTCGCGCAGCATCTCCATCGCGAGCGGTGTGAGGCGGGCCTCCGTGTACCGCATGGCTGCGGCGCCGTCGTTACCGCGGGAACCGAAGTTGCCCTGGCCGTCGATGAGTGGATAGCGCATCGACCACGGCTGTGCGAGGCGCACCAGGGCGTCGTAGATAGCGCTGTCACCGTGCGGATGGTAGTTACCCATCGTCTCCGCAACGGGTTTCGCCGACTTCACGTATCCACGGTCGGGGCGGAAGCCGGCGTCGTAGGACGCGTAGAGCAGGCGGCGGTGGACGGGCTTGAGCCCGTCACGCACCTCGGGTAGTGCGCGACCGACGATCACGCTCATCGCATAGTCGATGTAGCTGTTCTGCATCTCCTGGCCGAGATCGACCGGCTCGATGCGATCGCCCGCTCCCCCGCTCGGCGGGAGTGTGGTGTCAGTCATCTGTCATCCTTTTCGAATCTATGGGTAGACGTCGCGCGTCCCTCACTCACGTGAGAGATGCGTCAGACGTCAAGGAAGCGAACGTCTTTCGCGTTGCGGGCGATGAAGCTGCGGCGCGCGGCCACGTCCTCGCCCATCAGCACGGAGAAGAGTTCGTCCGCGGCAGCTGCGTCGTCAAGGGTGACCTGTCGGAGCACGCGCACAGCAGGATCCATGGTGGTTTCCCAGAGTTCCTTCGCGTTCATCTCACCGAGACCCTTGTACCGCTGGATGCCGTCGTCGGTGTTGATCTTCCAACCCTTTTCCTTGCCTGCCTCGAGCAGACCGTCACGCTCACGGTCGGAGTATGCGAACTCCGGCTCGCGCTTCTGCCACTTCAGCTTGTACAGCGGGGGCTGCGCCAAGTAGACGTGCCCGTTCTCGATGAGGGGCTTCATGAAGCGGAACAGCAGGGTCAGCAGCAACGTCGAGATGTGCTGACCGTCGACGTCGGCGTCGGCCATGAGCACGATCTTGTGATACCGGAGCTTGGCGAGGTCGAACTCGTCGTGGATACCGGTACCGAAAGCCGTGATGATCGACTGCACCTCGGTGTTCTTCAGAACACGGTCGATGCGAGCCTTCTCGACGTTGATGATCTTTCCGCGGATCGGCAGGATCGCCTGGTACATCGAGTCGCGGCCGGACTTGGCCGAGCCGCCTGCGGAGTCGCCCTCCACGATGTAGACCTCACACTTGGTGGGATCGTTGCTGCGGCAGTCGGCGAGCTTGCCGGGAAGGCCGCCGATATCTGTTGCGGTCTTGCGACGCACGAGTTCTCGCGCCTTACGGGCAGCCATACGTGCCTGGGCGGAGTCGACGGCCTTCTTCACGATGATCTTGGCTTCGGCCGGATTCGCTTCGAACCAGTGTCCGAGGTGCTCGTTGCACGTCCGCTGCACGAAACTCTTCACCTCGGTGTTGCCGAGTTTGGTCTTGGTCTGTCCCTCGAACTGGGGGTCGGCGACCTTCACCGAGATGACAGCTGCGAGACCCTCGCGGATGTCGTCGCCGGTCAGCTTGCCGTCCTTCTCCTTGAGGAGCTTCTTGTCGAGCGCGTACTTGTTGACCGTCGACGTCAGCGCGGCGCGGAAACCTTCTTCGTGAGTACCGCCCTCATGCGTGTTGATCGTGTTCGCGAAGGTGTGGACGGACTCCGAGTATCCGGAGTTCCACTGCATCGCGATCTCGACCTCGTGTCCGGGACCCTTCGCGGTGAACCCGATCACCGACTGGTGGATCGGGGTCTTGGTGCGGTTGAGGTGCTTGATGTAGTCGACGAGACCGTCCGGGTAATGATAAGTCCTGGTCCGCGGCTTGCTGACGGCCGGAGCGGTGGTCTCCTCCTCGGCGGTCTTGGGCTTCTCGGCCGTATCCTCGTCACCCTCGACGACAGCATCTGCGGCTGCGGTCTGGGGTCGACGGTCGGTGAGCGTGATGGTGAGGCCCTTGTTGAGGAAGGCCATTTCCTGCAGACGTCGCGCCACGGTCTCGGCGCTGTACGTCGTCGTCTCGAAGATCTCGGAATCGGCCCAGAAGCGCACCGTGGTCCCTGTCTTGCGGGTGGCGTCGCCCTTGATCAGCGGGCCGGGTTTTGCGTAGTTGTAGGTCTGTTCCCAGTGGTAGCCGCCGTAGTTGATCTCCAACTCGACCTTGGTCGACAAGGCGTTGACCACGGAGATGCCGACGCCATGCAGACCGCCGGACACCGCATATGCGTCGGAGTCGAACTTGCCACCGGCGTGCAACTGGGTCATGACGACCTCGACGGTGGGCACGCCCGTCGCGTGCATGCTGGTCGGGATTCCACGACCGTCGTCGATCACCTCGACGCCGCCGTCCTCGAGGAGCGTCACGTCGACCTTGCTGGCATAGCCTGCCATGGCCTCGTCGACCGAGTTGTCGACGACCTCCCAGATCAGATGGTGGAGGCCCCGCTCGCCCGTGGAGCCGATGTACATGCCGGGCCTCTTGCGGACTGCTTCGAGACCTTCGAGGATGCTGATCGACTCGGCACCGTATTCGCCCGGCTTCTTCCGGCTCTTCTTGTCATTCGTGTCGGCCACGGGGTGCGTCCGCTCCTCTTCTGCTCTCGGCTGCGCTGGTCACGACGCGTGTGCGCTGTACTCAGCCTCAGGGCTGGCTATAACCTGATGCGCTCACACAGTTGTGCGCTGCCTCGGTCACGGCTGGGGTTCCAGTCGGTCACGGTCGGCAGGGACTCGAGACCGAGCGGCGACCCACGAGCACACGACGAGAGCGGGGCCTTCGCCCGCTCCGATGTGTGACCGCCGGCCACGGCCGCTGATCTCCCCTGCCGGGACAACTCTCCCCAGTGTACTGCCTCAATCACCCAGGAAGCACCATCTGGGGCCGCTAACGCGCGCTCAGATCGATTTTTTCCACATCTTGCGCGATCGGCGGTGGTCTGAGGATAAAACTCGGCTCACAGGGGCATCGGACCAGATTTGTCGGTGGCGTCGACCATGATGTCGACTCGACCACCCGGACGAGCATCACCCGTATGTGTCGCGGGGGCCTCGGCCCGGCACGTGTCGGCGGCCTTTCTGCCACGAGGGAGCCTTGGGTCCCGAGATCCGGAGCGACGTCACGACGCCGTCGCCGACGGCCGCCGCGATCTTCGCGAGGATCTGTCGTTGCACGTAGCGAAGCTGAGTCGCCCATGCGGTCGACTCAGCCTGCACATGAAGTACTGTGTCGCGCAAAGCTTCTGGTTGGGCGTGCGCAGCGATGTCGGGTCCGACGATCTGCAGCCACTGCCCGAACAAGGTGCCCTCCGCGATCTGAGGCTCCCATCCGCGGTCCCGCGCGAGACTGCCTACGAGCCGTCCGAAGGGTTGCGGGTCGCGTGAGTCCGGGCCCGCTCCCGACCAGCGACGCCGACTCGACGATCCTCGAGGCCGCCGGGCGGGCGAGGCCCTTCCGTGACCGACGGACTTGCCAGCCGCACGCGCAGAAGCCCGTGCCTCTTCGAGCGCGCGCCGCGCGCGCTCGTAGCCGCTGGATGACTCGGCCGGCACACCGGCGGTCGGCGAACCGCTGTTGTGCTGGTCACGCCCGATGTATTCGCTCCCGGCCCGGTCATATCGGTCCGAGTCCCTGTTGGGCTCTCCCGTGTTCTGCGCTCCGACGGGGTTCGTCATGAGTCCATGCTCTCAGTCACGTCGGACATCAATTCGGAATGGCGTGTGCCGTCCGGCTCGTCGACCACGTCCACGCCTATCCGTCTCCCGCCGATTCCGTCGGGGATGTCCTCTGCAACAGCCGCGGTGATCAGCAGTTGTTCGGCGCCGGCGGTGAACTCCACGAGTTTTCGACGCCGCGCGGCGTCGAGTTCGGCAAAGACGTCGTCGAGCATGATGACCGGTTCGATGCCTTCGGCACGGACCAGTTCGACCGACCCGAGTCGTAGTGCCAGGGCCAGCGACCACGACTCGCCGTGCGAGGCGAACCCCTTCGCCGTTTCCGAACCGAGCACGATGTCGATGTCGTCTCGATGCGGCCCGACCAGACTCACACCCCGTTCGATCTCTTTCGTGCGGGTCTCGGACAATCGCTCGAGCAGCTGCGTCGCCATCGCCCGGGCATCGGGTTCGACATCGGGTGGTGGAACCATGTCGGGTCCTGCCGACGATCGGTAACGCAACGCTGCCGGTCTGGAGTGCGGGGCGATCGAGGCATAGGACTGTGTGAAGTGGGGTTCGAGTTCACGCAGTACCTCGACCCTGGCAGCAGTGACCTGTCCACCAAGGTCGGCGAGCTGACCGTCCCAGACGTCAAGGGTGCTGACCACCGACTCGGCGTCGGATCCGCCGCGACGCAGCGAGGCACCGGCTGTCTTCAACAGCGCCGAGCGCTGTCGGAGCACACGGTCGTAATCCGAACGTGCTGCAGCCCAACGTGGTCCGCGTTGGGCGACGAGTTCGTCGACGAATCGACGTCTATCACCTGGATCACCGCGGATGAGCAACAGATCTTCCGGGGCGAAAAGGACGGTTCGCAGCACGCCGAGAATCTCGCGAGGACGTCGACAGGGGGATCCGTTGAGCCAGGCCTTGTTCGATCCCTCGGTGGCGATCTGCAGACTGACACTCAACTCGCGGCCGGAATTCTCCACCGTTGCACCGATCGACGCCGAGCTCGCACCCGAACGCACAAGGGGCGCATCCGAACTCACCCGATGGGACCGTAACGTGGCCACGTAGAAGAGAGCTTCGAGGAGATTGGTCTTGCCGAAACCGTTACGTCCGGTGAAGATGGTCGGTTCCGGACCGAGCGTCAGATCAGCCGAAGGCCACGACCGGTAGTCACGCAGATGCAGTTCACGAACAAACACAAGAGAGCCGAAATCAGTTGGGCGGCGAGGTTTTCGACTGATCCGGCACGGGTGATCCGGTTTCGCCGACATTCTTGCCCGCCGTGTTGTGCATGGCGTGGCCCCCGAACTGGTTACGCAGTGCCGAAACGGCTTTCAGCGCGGGTGAGCCGCCCTTCTCCCTCGACGCGAAACGGGCGAACAACGCCGCGGAGATCACATTTGCCGGGACCGCGTGCCGAATGGCTTCCTCCACCGTCCACCGTCCTTCGCCGGAATCCGGTGTGTAATCGGAGATCTCGGTGAGCCCTGGGTCTTCCTTGAGCGCTCGAACCAACAGGTCGAGCAGCCACGACCGGATGACGGTGCCGTGAGTCCACGCTTGCATCGTGCCTTCGACATCGGTGATGAGCGGCTCGGCACTGAGCAATGCGTACCCCTCGCCGTAGGCGTGCATCAGCCCGTATTCGATGCCGTTGTGCACCATCTTCGCGTAGTGGCCTGCCCCGACGGGCCCTGCGTGGACGAAACCGTCGGCACGTTCGCCTTCCGGTCGCAATGCATCGAAGATCGGCATCAGACGATCGATGTCGGCGTCGGATCCGCCGGCCATGAGACCGTAGCCGTTCTCCAGGCCCCACACACCGCCGGACACACCGCAATCGACGTAGCCGATTCCCTTCTCGCCGAGGGTTTTCGCGTGCGGAGCGTCGTCGGTGAACCGCGAGTTGCCGCCGTCGACAACCACATCGCCCTCGGCGAGAAGACCGGCGAGCTCCGCGACGCACTGCTGAGTGGGTTCGCCGGAGGGCACCATGATCCAGACGGCGCGCGGCGCGTCGAGTGCGGAGACCATGTCGGCCATCGACGCGACGTCGGACACCTCCGGTCGCGGGTCGTAGCCGACGACCGTGTGACCCCCACGTTCGATCCTTGTGCGCATGTTGGCGCCCATCTTGCCGAGGCCGATCAGTCCGAGCTGCATGGCTTCCCTTCGCTTGTGTGCGTGAAAGATCAGTGCTGGCTTGGTGGTTCGGAGCCGTGGTGTGTCGACTCCTGCGCTTCGACGCCGGCCCGATGCGTTATCCGGGTAGTCGAACGGGCATCAGTAGGTAGGTGAAGACGCTGTCAGGAGCAACGAACGCACCGGACTCGTCGGCAACCGGCTCATCGCCGGTCGATGGCCGAAGCACAGCTGGACGACTCGGCGTCGTGAAACCGAAGTCGACTGTAGCGACCCCGATCGCCGACAGTCCGTCCTGCAGATACGTGGGATTGAATGCGATCGTGAGCGGCTCACCATAGAACTGCACCGGAAGTTCTTCCTCGGCACGCCCGGCTTCGTCACCGCCCGCGGTGAGCAGCACGGATCCGTCACGGAACTCCATGCGCACCTGGGCGCCGCGTTCGGCGACCAGGGCCACACGCTTGATGGCCTCGATTAACGGTGCACTCTCGATGGTTGCGATCGCCGTGTGGCTGGCAGGCAGAAGCTGGCGGAACTTCGGGAACTCCGCATCGAGCAGACGTGTGGTGTTCTGCTTGGTCGCACCGACGATGCCCAGGATCCCTTCGCCACCGAGAGCGGTGCCGCTGCCGAAGGCGAGCTTCACGTCGCCGGAGTCCGAGCTCGCTGTTCGTGCGCTGTCGGACAGTGTCTTGGCGGGGACGAGAACCGCACCCGACGCGCTGGTATCGGCTGGCTCCCATTCCAATTCACGCACGGCCAGACGAAAACGGTCGGTGGCGGCAAGGACGACGGTCTTCCCGTCGATCTCCACACGGACGCCGGTCAACATCGGCAGCGTGTCGTCGCGACCAGCTGCGACAGCGACCTGGGAGATCGCCTCGGCGAACACCTGCGCCGGGATGACCCCGGTCACGGCGGGCACATCGGGAAGCTGCGGATAGTCCTCGACCGGCATCGTGGGCAAGGAGAACTTCGCACTGCCGCAGGTGATGGCCACGCGTGCGCCGTCGAGCGAGACGTCGACCGGCTTGTTCGGTAGCGCCTTGGTGATGTCGGCCAGCAGCCGACCGGAGACCAGGACCTGGCCGGGTTCTGCCACCTCTGCAGCGATCTGCTGCTGGGCGGAGACCTCGTAATCGAAGCCGGAGACGGTCAACCCTGCGTCGTCGGCGAGCAGAACCACACAACCGAGCACGGGAACAGGCGGGCGAGACGGCAGACTGCGCGCCACCCAGGCGACGGCATCGGCGAACTCGTCACGCGCGACACGGAACTTCATGCTCGGTGGTTGCCCTTCTCTCGGTATCCGCCAGGAGTTCCCACTCTAGAGCGCGATCGCGTGACGGGGAGTCGTTGGGGTCAAGTCGCCACGCCGCTGACGTCGGCCGGCATGCGACGGCCGCGCCCGCTGAGACCCGGCCTTCAGGGCGAGTGTGCACAAGGGCTTCTTAAAAGAAGTTCTTTAGAGAAAGGGATCCATATCAGTTGTAGGTCCTGTGCAATCTGTGGACAACACGTCGGATCCCATGTCAGAGCACTGCGACGCTGTGCATCGAGCGTGCACCGATTGGTCGTCCGCGAGGATGGTTGTGCACATGTCGGATTCTGTTCGAGCGCGGTCCACGTTCTGTACACATCTGTTCGTCTGTTACTCACAACCCATCCACAAGACTTCGAGTGGATTGCGGCGGCCCGAGTCGACGTCACCCGGCGGTGTGAATCGAGGTGGAATGACCGTCGAAGACCCTTGGGCTGTGGTTGAGGGTTGCCGTAGTTGAGAGTTACCGAAGCACGCCGCGGACACCGGGCCACTGACAGCGTGACGGGTACGGGTATGAGGTGTCGTGAGGATGCCATGTCCCCCTTCGCCCAGATGGGAGGTGGACGAGACGAGGCCACAGAGACAGGCATCCGCGCGGTGGCAGACATGCAAGGGTCCGTCGTCGACGGCCGGGCTGGGTGGAGCGGGTCAGCCGTCGGCGCGCTGTTTGATACGCGCGGTGAGCTCTTGGACGTGGTCGTAGACCTTGCGGCGCTCAGCCATCTCCTTGCGGATCTTGCGCTCTGCGTACATGACCGTGGTGTGGTCGCGATCGAACGTCTCGCCGATCTTCGGCAGTGAGAGGTCGGTGAGTTCACGGCACAGGTACATGGAGATCTGACGAGCCTGGGCGATGGCTCTGGTCTTTCCGGGGCCGCGGAGCTCGTCGACCGAGATGTCGAAGTACTCGGCGGTGATGGCCAGGATCGACGCCGCGCTGACCTCCAGGGTGCCCGAATTCGGTAGCAGCGCTTGAAGAACGACCTCGGCGAGTGACTTGTCGAGGTCGGCGTTGTTCAGGGATGCGAATGCGGTGACACGGATCAGAGCACCCTCGAGCTCACGGATGTTGCGTTCGATCTTCGACGCGATCAACTCGAGCACGTCGTCGGGCACCGCGATGCTGTCCATCTGCGCCTTTTTGCGCAAGATTGCGATGCGCGTTTCCAGATCGGGCGGCTGGACGTCGGTGATCAGACCCCACTCGAACCGTGTGCGGAGTCGATCTTCAAGTGTCGCAAGCTGTTTCGGTGGTCGGTCGGAGGAAACGACGATTTGCTTGCTCGCGTTGTGCAGCGTGTTGAAGGTGTGGAAGAACTCTTCCTGGATACCTTCCTTGCCGATCAGGAACTGGATGTCGTCGACCAGGAGCACGTCCACGTCGCGGTAGCGACGTTTGAAGGCGACCCGGCGGTCATCACGCAGAGAGTTGATGAAGTCGTTGGTGAACTCCTCGGTGGACACGTACTTCACGCGCATGCCGGGGAAGAGTCGTTGCGCATAGTGGCCGGCCGCATGCAGCAGGTGTGTCTTGCCGAGGCCGGACTCGCCCCAGATGAACAGCGGGTTGTACGCGCGCGCGGGTGCTTCGGCAACGGCGACCGCCGAGGCGTGTGCGAAACGGTTCGAGGCGCCGATCACGAAGGTGTCGAAGGTGTACTTCGGGTTGAGGTTGGCGCCCGAGGGTGTCGGCGCCGCGGTGGGTCGCTCGGCGAAGTACGACGGCCAGTTGGCGGAACCGCTGCGTGTCGCGGTGTCCTGTCCGGCACCGCCGACACCGTGCGAGGTGAACGCGGGATTCGGTTGCTGGCCGACGAACGAATCGCCCCCGAATTGGTTGACGCCGAATCCTGCGACTTCGACAGAGGGTGCCGCGGCGGCAGACGTCGAGGTCGCAACCTGCGTGGTCTGCTCGACTGGTGTTTCGGTGGTCGGTGGCGGGGTCGCGATCCGAACCCCGAGGTCGACGGGCTGTCCGAGGTGGCGTGACAGGGCACTGCGGATGGTGTCGCGTAGCGTGCGTTCGATCTGCTCCTGGACCAGCGGCGTCGGCACCGTGAGGAGGGCGAATCCCTCCGCGAGGGTCAACGGCTGGACAAGTGACAGCCACGCCTTCTGCTGCCGTGTGAGAGGTTCGTGGTCGCCACCGGCGGAATCGTTGTTGAGCTCTGCGACGACCTGTTGCCAGACCTCGCCGAACGAGTCGCGATCAGAAGTCACGGTCAGGCCTTCCCACCCGGAGAAAATTACCACCGATCAGATACCGGGGACTCACGATGCCGGGACGGGAACCGACTTGTCCACACACTTATCCACAGATGTGTACAACCTGGGCAGAAGAGGTGACGCCGTGCACGCGTCGTGGTGATGTGAATGGCGGATCGGTCGCCGTCACTGGGAGTCGACGCTAACAGACCGCTTCCGAAGGCGACAACGCAAGTGTCGAATTCGCTCGTGTCGATCCCAAAGGTGGTGATTTCGCGCGAGGATGCCACGTTCTGAGATGTGCCGCTCAGCTGCATCGATGCGCATGGTGGTGCCTGTCACTGCTGGTCACGGGGTTGGTGAGGATCCGCTCGTTTGATTTGAATACGTCCGGTCCAGTAGTCTCGACTGGTCATCCAGGTATGCGGATTTGCGTGGTGACAATCCCGTCGCTGATCGGGGGCCCACTCCGGGCTCGTCGGTGGGGCGGGGCCACCTAACCGGCACGAGTCCGGCACCGCTGCCTTGATAAGCAGACCACTCAGGATCGTGGGTGCGCGTGTATTCGGCGTGCTCACGTACGAACACAAGGAGTACCAGCCGTGGCCAAGGGCAAGCGGACTTTCCAGCCGAACAACCGTCGTCGTGCTCGCGTGCATGGTTTCCGGTTGCGTATGCGTACCCGCGCGGGGCGTTCGATCATCAACACCCGTCGCAGCAAGGGCCGCGCAAAGCTCTCGGCCTGATCTGCGCAACACCGCAGGTCTCGACTCCGGCAACGCCGGTCGTCGGAACCCTTCGGTGGCGATTGGGTCGGTGATGGCGTCAATCCATCGGATCTCCACACGATCCGACTTCTCCCGCACGCTCAAGAAGGGCGTGCGGGTATCGTCGCGTGACCTCCAGCTCACGGTGTCGGTGCTGCCGGCACAGTGGCCGGATCCGACGGGTTGTCGAATCGACATCGCCAGCTCCGGTGGCCCGTGGCTCGGCATGATCGTCAGCAAATCTGTCGGCAACGCCGTGATGCGACATCGGGTGGCCCGCCGGATCCGTGCTGCGTTCGACGAGGTCCGTGACGAGTGCCTGACAGAGACGTCGGTCGTCGTGCGCGCCCTTCCCAGTGCCGTGAGTGTGTCGAGTGACGAACTCGCTGCGCAACTCCGCAAGGCGCTTCGTAGTGGAAAGGTCCGTCGGCTCGTCGACACGGGTGCCGAGAGCACCACCACAGCACAACCGTTGACGGGTGTCGAGTGCCGGACCGGGGCGTCGTGATGTCGAATCGAATGTCGACCGAAGCGTTCATCAGGTTCTGCCATCTGTTGCCACGGCGTACGGTCATCTTCCTGATAGAGCTGTATCGGACCTGGGTGTCGCCGCTGCGGTTACCGACCTGTCGTTTCGAACCGACGTGCTCGGGCTACGCCGTCGAGGCGCTCGAGCGACACGGATTCTTCTACGGCGGCACACTGGCAGTGGTTCGGCTGCTCAAATGCGGACCCTGGCACAAGCCGGGTTACGACCCGGTGCCAGAGGAATCGTTCCGCTGGTCGTGGTCGGCGCGTAGCGGTGAGCAGGACCGGGATCAAGATTTTTCATCATCGCGCGACGAGTCCGCTGACGGCGGTTCGGATGTGCGCGGACGTGTAATCACGGAGAACACCACGACCAGCGTGGGTGTCTCCGCGAAGAGTGAGGGGTAACCAGCCCGTGCTGAACTTCATCTATTGGCCTGTCTCCTGGATCATGTGGGTCTGGCACTGGGTGTTCGACCACATCACGCCGAACACGCCTGGCGGCAACGGCATCGCCTGGGCGCTGTCGGTGATCTTCCTCGTGTTCACCCTGCGCGCCATTCTCTACAAGCCCTTCGTGAAGCAGATCCGCACCACGAAGAAGATGCAGGAGATCAATCCTCAGCTCCAGGCGATCCGGAAGAAGTACGCGAAGGATCGGGTCAAGATGACCGAGGAGATGCAGAAGCTGCAGAAGGAGCACGGGTTCAATCCCCTGCTCGGCTGTCTGCCCATGCTGCTGCAGATCCCGGTGTTCATCGGCTTGTTCCACGTGCTGCGTTCGTTCAACCGCATGGCGACCGGTATGGGTCAGCTGCACATGACCGCCGAGCAGACGCGTAGCACGGGCAACTACGCCTTCAGTGCCGAGCAGGTGCGCAACTTCTTGGATTCGCGTCTGTTCGGGGTTCCGCTGTCCTCCTACATCACCGAACCGACGACCGAATTCCAGGCGTTCGTCGAAAAGGGTCATGCGATCGACTTCACCCGCATGAACATCGCGATCGTGGTGATCCCGATGATGATCATCGCGTCGATCGCAACGCACATGAACTCCCGCGCATCGGTGGCGCGCCAGCCCGAAGCTGCGCTGGAGAACCCGCAGACCCGCATGATGAACATGCTGGCGCTCTACGTCTTCCCCCTGGGCATCCTCGTCACGGGACCGTTCTTTCCTGTCGCGATCCTTCTCTACTGGATGAGTAACAACATCTGGACCTACGGTCAGCAGCACATTGTCTTCGGACGGATCGCCAAGGAGGAAGAAGAGGCTCGCCTGGCGAAGCAGGAGAAGCTGAAAGCGAACGCTCCGAAGCCGGGGGCACGCCCCGACCGGGCCAAGAAGAACAAGGGCGGTGGGACCGCTCAGAGAGATGCCGTCGCTCTCGACGGTGCCGCACCAGATGCCGAAGTGACCGATTCAGGGGATGCTTCGTCGGATTCTGCTGCCGGGAATGGCACGAAGGACACAGGGCAGTCGTCGACGCAGCACGTGGTGGGGAGCAAACCGAAGCCGGGCGCGAAACCGTCTGGCGGGGCGTCGTCGAAGAGTACGAGCAACTCGGGGTCAGGTCCTAAGAAACAGGGATCGAATCAACGCAACAAGAGGGGCGGGAAGAAGGGTCGACGGTGATCGGCCCGGCCGCGCGGTAGCGGCGACCGAGCACAGCGCGCCGGGAGTTTCCCGTGAAGGCGCGACCCCTCCCCTCCCCGACCGAATACTTCACCGATGAATACACAGCGAGGTGCAACTGAAATGACAGCCGAGACTGCAACACACGCAGACGCCGAGTCGACGGAACAGGACTCGACGCTCGATGCCGGCTCCGAGGCCACGGGTGCAGACGACAGTGCCGTCGAGACGACTGCTGTCGGCGTCGAGGACACGGATGACGTCGCCGCGGATGACGTCGACGATGCGGATGACGAGGATGAGGACGAGGATGAGGACGAGGAGGATCGACTCGTCGAAGAGGGAGAGATCGCCGGTGACTATCTCGAGCAACTCCTCGACGTCCTGGACTTCGACGGCGACATCGACCTGGATGTCGATGGCGATCGCGCGGTCGTGAGCATCGATGGCGGTGACGATCTGACGAAGCTGGTGGGACGCAAGGGTGAGGTGCTCGACGCACTGCAGGAGCTGACTCGCCTCGCGGTGCAGCAGGCAACCGGTGACAGGAGCCGCCTGATGCTGGACATCGCTCGATGGCGCGCGGATCGTCGCGAGCGCCTGGCGCGCCTCGGTCGGGAAGTAGCTGAACGCGTCCGGGATTCTGGTGAGCGCGAGCAGCTCGACCCGATGACTCCGTTTGAACGGAAGATCGTCCACGATGCCGTCGCGGCGGTCGATGGTGTGATGAGTGAGAGCGAAGGCGCCGAGCCCAAGCGTCGCGTCGTCGTCATCAAGAACTGAACCGAGGCACGGGGATCCAACGATCCGCGTGCGAGGCGGTCCGTCCGAGAAACCCGGGAGGACCGCAACCGACAGAGTCCCGGTCATGGCCGGGACTTTGTCATTTGAGGCGAGAGAATCACATTCATGTAGTTTGCCGGTCGACGGTTTCACGTGAAACACAGGTCTGCCGGTGCTGAACGGAGAGGTGTGGTTTCACGTGAAACACGACGGTTCGGGAGACGAAGCACGCATGACACAGGAACCAGACGTGGATGACGCCGAGCGCGCCGCAGTGGCGTCATCCCCTCCCCCACTTGCGGCGGCCGTGTTCGGCGATCGACTGGGATTAGCTCAGCGGTACTGCGCGATCCTCGCCACCGAGGGCATCGATCATGGACTCATGGGCCCGCGCGAAGTTCCGAGACTGTGGGACCGCCACATACTGAACTGTGCGGTTCTGGGTGAGGCCATCGAGGAGGGGCAGTCGGTGATCGATATCGGCAGCGGGGCCGGACTCCCGGGAATTGCTCTCGCAATAGCGCGACCTGACCTGAGGATCACTCTCGTCGAACCCCTTCTCCGTCGCAGCGATTTCTTGCTGCGCACCGTTTCCGCATTGGGTTTGACGGTCGACGTCGTCCGGGGACGTGCGGAGGAGAAGGCGGTGCGGTCGGACGTGGCTCGTGCAGATGTGGTTACTTCGCGGGCGGTCGCACCGCTGGAGCGATTGACGAGATGGTCGGCTCCGCTGATCAAGGACGGCGGACGGCTGATCGCGCTCAAGGGATCGTCGGCTGCCGATGAGATAGAGCGGGATCGCAAGGCTGCCGAGCGGAACGGAATCGTGGGTTTGCGCGTCGAATCTGTAGGTGAGTCCATTGTCGAGCCGGTGACGACGCTCGTGATCGGTGACAAGCGGGGGACTCCTCAGCGCCGTCGAGTGAAGTGATGGCGGGGCCCGGGTATGCCTGACGTGTGCAGTTGGTTCGGGATGCCATGAGGGAGCAAAATGAACGAGAGTATGGGTGTGCGAGCGAGGGACCGTGTGCCATGCACAGGTGGAGGGGCTAGACGATTGTGGACGCCGACGAAGCTTACGAGATACCACAGAGGAGCCAGAGCGTGACCGACCCACAGCCGGAGGTTTCACGTGAAACCATCCCGCCGTCCGCGCCGACAGCGGACCAGTTCGACGACACGCCCATCGCCGCTGCAGCAGCGCGAGCCAGCCAGGTGCTGACTCCTGGCGGAGCAGGCCAACTCCCCCGGCCCCCACAGCCCCGCGTCATGACGGTCGCGAACCAGAAGGGTGGCGTCGGTAAGACGACAACTGCGGTGAATCTGGCGTCTGGGTTGGCACTGCACGGGCTGCGGGTGTTGGTGGTCGATCTCGATCCTCAGGGCAATGCGAGCACCGCCCTCGGCATCGACCATCGTGCGGACAACATTGCGTCGGTATACGAGCTGCTGCTCGGCGAAGTCTCGTTGAAGGAGGCCGTCAAGCAGAGCCCTAGTCACGAGAACCTCTTCTGTGTTCCCGCGACGCTGGATCTGGCCGGGGCCGAGATCGAACTCGTCTCGCTGGTGGCGCGCGAGAATCGACTGCGCAATGCACTCAACGACTCGGCGGTCGAGGAGTTCGGATTCGACTACATCTTCATCGACTGTCCGCCGTCGCTGGGTCTGTTGACCGTCAACGCAATGGTGGCAGCCCGCGAAGTGCTGATTCCGATCCAGTGCGAGTACTACGCCCTGGAGGGTGTCGGCCAACTTCTGCGCAACATCGAGTTGGTCCAAGCGCATCTCAACCCCAAACTGCACGTCTCGACCATCTTGCTGACGATGTACGACGGCCGCACCAAGCTCGCCGATCAGGTCGCCGACGAAGTGCGCCGACACTTCGGGGACAAGGTGTTGGGCACCGTGATCCCGCGCAGTGTGAAGGTCTCGGAGGCTCCCGGATACGGGATGACCATCATCGAGTACGACCCGGGCTCGCGCGGCGCGATGAGCTACCTCGACGCGGCACGAGAACTGGCGATGCGCGCCAAGGACGAATTCCCCTCCCCCACGGATCTGTCGAGAGGACAGCAGTGAGTCAACGAGACACCCAACGACGCGGAGGGCTTGGCCGCGGTCTTGCAGCCCTCATCCCGACCGGTCCCAGTGAGAGTGATTCGACGCCCCGCCTTGGCTCCGCTGCTGCCGATGTGGTGATCGGCAAGGGCGGGCCGGGAGGCAACGGTGCGGGTTCCACGGGAAACAACGCCACGCCTGCACCTTCTGCTCCGACATCGCCGACGACCGGACAGACTCCTACTGCTCCCGAAACCTCCGGCGACAACTCCTCGGTGGCCGGATCTGTCGATGAGGTGGGCGCGGTGTATCGCGAGATAGCGCCGAAGGAGATTCAGCCGAACCCTCATCAGCCTCGCAGCGTGTTCGACGAGGAGGCT
>NZ_BAFB01000158.1 GCF_000248075.1 Gordonia otitidis NBRC 100426
GAGTGCACGCGTAGTGCGACTCATCGTCGCCGAGTGTCACGCCCGGTTCAGCCGCAACACCCTTGTGGTTCGCCGCATGGGTGGCGTCGAGGATGTGGGCGAGC
>NZ_BAFB01000157.1 GCF_000248075.1 Gordonia otitidis NBRC 100426
CAAGAGTGACCGGCGAACTCGATCGGCTGACTGCGCAGGCCACCACGCCGGACCGACTGATCAGTGTGACCGTCGGGTCGCGGGGACTCATCCGGGACGTCGACATTCGCCCCGCCGCACTGCGGCACTACCGTGCCGAACAATTGTCTGTGTCAATCGTCGAACTCGCCCAGCGCGCCGACGCGGAACTGTGCGAGCAACGGGAACGACTGTTGCGCAGCGTGTCCGAGATGAGGCCGGGATACGCAGACGTACGGCGTGACGGGTATGACGGTCGCACCCGTGCTGACGAGGTCCGTCGGTGAGCGGTTCGGCCGATGGTCGGGAAGCCCCCGAGGAGGGTTCTGCCACGATGCGGCTCGACGCGCGGTTCCACAGCGATGTGCTCGGACGGTTGAGCCGGGTCGCCGATCACCTCCATGCGCTCCGCGACGAACTCGTCACGGTGTGTGCCGTTGCCGACCGCGCCGTCGGTGAAGGCGTGCAGGCCGACGCCTTCCGGTCGGGAGCACGTCCGATCGCTACCGAGTGCGTGCGCGGCGTCGACACCGCGTCGAGCGCTCTCGACACGATCGTCGACCGTGCCCGCCGCGGCGCCGAGCAGATCGTCGACACCGACCGGGAACTCGCTGCACGCGGACGTGCCGACACCGACGAGCGGACAGGCACCGAAGCCACATGACCACCGCGAACTCGGCAGCGACGACATCGCCGACCGACGAGCTCCGTACCCTCGCCGAGGCACTGGTGCCGGGATGCTGGCCGACGGCGGACGACGCGACATTATTGGACTGCGGCCGTCGGCTCCGCGCACTCGGTGAGGACCTTCGCGACCTCGCCGACGCCGTCGACTCGGCCCGACGAGATCGTGATGGCTCGGGGCGGTTTCACGACGCGCTGACCCGGGCGCTCGCAGTTGTGACGACGGACGCAGACGGGATGCGCGCCACGGCCGAGCGCTTCACCGCGC
>NZ_BAFB01000156.1 GCF_000248075.1 Gordonia otitidis NBRC 100426
TCACCGGCGTCGACCGCAACGGCGACGAGGTGGTGATCGAGGGCAACGGCTTCTTCGCCCGCATGCTGCAGCACGAGACCGGGCATCTCGACGGTTTCCTCTACGTGGACGTCCTGATCGGACGTAACGCGCGGGCGGCGAAGAAGGCGATCAAGAAGCACAAGTGGGGTGTCCCGGGACTGGCCTGGGTACCCGGCGAGCAGGCCGACCCATTCGGCCACGACGACGACTGACCTGCCGCAGGATCGCGCGATGAGTGGGAGGCCTCCGATTCCCGATCTCCCGTCAGACGCATACCCGGGCGATCGCGTCGTCGTGCGTTATCTCCTGCACGAGGATGCGCCCGCCGATTGGCGTCGCGCACCCAACCCATCGCCCGGCCCGGCGGGCGCGCCGACCATGTCCGACATCACCGGATTCGTGGTCGAGCGAGGCAGCGGCGGCGAGAGCCCGCATGGCGACTCGACGGCGCTGCACATCGAGCGCGACGGAGTCATCGAGTCGGTCCCCCGCACTGCGCTGGTATCCGTCCGCCTGCTGTCGGCTCGACCCGTGCGCAACAGCGAGATCCGCGATCTCGAACACGCTGCGGCGCTCGCGTGGCCGGGCGTGGAGTCGGCCTGGATCGCCGGCTGGCTCGTTCGCGCAGGCGCAGGATTCTCGCGTCGCGCGAATTCGGCTGTACCACTGGACCGTTCGGCCAGGGCAGATGCGTCGACACTGCGCGACATCGCCGCGTGGTACCGCGCCAGGGACCTCCCCGTACTACTGGCACTGCCCGAGAGGCTGATCACCCCACGGACCGTGCAGGGCACACCGGCGAGTCCGACGATCCACGTGCTGACACGCGACCTCGACCCCACCGACGGCACGCGTGGGTCGATCGGCGTCGACATCGCACTCGACCCGACGCCGAGCACTGCATGGTCGCTGTCCTACGGCAGGTCGGGCACCGATACGCAGGAGGTGGCTGCGGTCGTCAGCGCAGCGCGCGGCCCTGTCACCTTCGCGACCGTCGTCGATGAGACCGCATCGGTGATCGCGACCGGGCGCGCAGCGGTCACCGTCGATCCGAGCGGCGTCGCATGGCTCGGCATCACCGCACTGTGGACCGCGACGGCGCACCGCCGTCGTCATATCGCCGACGCCGTGCTCACCCGGCTGATGGCGTGGGGCGCACACAACGGCGCACAGGTCGCCTACGTGCAGGTCGAGGCCGACAACGCGATTGCCGGACGCTGGTACCGCAGAAGGGGATTCGCTCTGCACCACACATCGCACTACGAG
>NZ_BAFB01000155.1 GCF_000248075.1 Gordonia otitidis NBRC 100426
GCGAGGCGCTTTCGGCGTTCGACCCGCCTGCGCACCTGCTCGCAGAACTGCACTCGCAGCGTCGCAGTCGACGGAGGTGTGGGCGGGCCGTCCGACGTGTCGGCTGGTTGCGGCGCGAGCGGAATGCCGGCGCTGCGCACGGCGTCGCGCGCGATCGTCATCGCGTCGCCGATGGAGAACGGCGGCGGATCCGCATCACCGGCGAAATGGGACAGATACAGGTCGAGCGCAGTCTGTTCGACGATCTCATCGGTGTCTTCGACGACGTCGTAGATCAGCTCGCGCTCACCGAGGAACCCGAGGGCCTCGAGCATTCGGTTGCAGAACGTGTGAGTCGTCGCAATCGTGGAGGCGTCGAAATCCGCGAGCGCCTGCATGAGACGTCCACGGCGAGTGGCGATCTCGGCAGGACCTCCGGCCAGCACGGCACGTAAGACCGGGTCGTCGTCACCGGCCGGGTCGGTGTGTACCCGCGCGGGGTCGAGTGCGACGACCAGGTCGGCAAGGCGCGATCGCATCCGGTCACGCAGTTCGGCACTCGCCGATCGACTGAACGTGACCAGCAGCAGTTTGTCGATCGGCAGGCCGTCGGCGATCCGACGGGCAGCAACGCCGACGATCGCGTAGGTCTTGCCGGTACCCGCACTCGCCTCGAGGACTGTCGTGTTGTCGGGCAACGGCGCCGCGACATCGAAGGACGTCGGGGCCATGCGGGTGACACCCCCGGTCATGACGCGGTCTCGTGGTCGAGGAGTGGCTCCCAGAGCATGCGAGCGAGGCCCGTGAACAAGGGCTCACCTGGTTCACCGGGCAGGGCGAGTTCTCCCACGCGGCGGTCGGCGGGCAATGGCGTGGCCAGTATCTCGTCGAAGGCGATCGACGTCGTGACGTCGGATCCGAACACGAAGCGCAGGTAGGTATCGGTGCTCGCGCCGAACATGCCGTCGAAACTCGTGCGCGCGCTCTCCAGCGCTGCCTCCGGGCGCACTCCCGCGCGCAGCTTTACCGCATACTCCTGCGCGGGCTCGAGCGGCAGCGGGAGCGGCGCGCGCATCCCGAGATCGCGTAGGCGGACGAGATCGTGGAGCACCGCACGCGCATCGTCGGGGGCGGTGAGCATCGACTGGGCAACCGACCCGGCACCGCCGCGGCCGACGACCAGCGCGGTCGGCGGTTCGGCCTCACCGGAATCGCCCGCCGCGGCGAGGAGCAGTAAACCGAGCCACGCCGTCATGCGCTGTTTTGCGCGCACCCGTGAGTAGGTCGCGGTGACGATGGTGGTGCCCAGCGGCGACTCTTCGACGATGTCGGAAATACTTCCGTGCACTCGACGACCGTCACCCAGGGTGACGACGACATCGCGCGTGACAGGCGGCTGTGTGCGCACTGCCGCGACCGCGTCGTAGACCCTGGAGACGGTGTCGGAGATGTCGGTCAGTTCGCGCCGCCCGAATTCGTAGGGTGGCAGATTGCCTCGGCGCAGTTCGGCCGCCTGACAGGAGACGAGGTCGTCGCCTGCGAGCATGCGTGTGAGGAACCGGTCTCCGACGCCCCACTTGTCCAGCGCATCGAGTTCGATGTCGAGCTCGTCTGCGTGCGGACGGTCGTCGTCGGGCATGCGTGCCCCGAGTCGTTGGCGCACGAACCCCTCGATCGGATTGTTCACAAATGCGACGAGGTCGCGCAGCTCGATGTCGGCGGGTTCGGCTGCCGGGATAGCCGCGTCGGAAAGCCGCGGCGACGGCATCTGCTCTGCGTCGAGTGCTTTGGCGCCGGCCAACAGTTCGGCATCGAAGCTGAACGGTGTCGTGATCGACCCGATGACCCCCGGGATGAAGTTCAGCCGATCGAAGCCGTGAAGCGTGTGGTTGATGACGACCTCGGAAGGGTCGTCGACTCCACGCAGGGTGGCGACACTCTCGGCGAGTTCACTGACGACCACCGCGGGCGGGATGCGGCTTCCGCTCACCGGGTCGGCCCCGTTGTAGAACACGAGCAGGGCATCGCGCGCGGCCCCGATGGCATCGAGGAACAGCTGACGGTCCTCGTCGCGGGGGTTGCGCTCTCCGACCAGCGGGTCGCGCCCGAGGACGTCGTCGCCGTCGGTGCGCTGTGCCCGCGGGAATGTGTCGGCATCCACCCCGAGAAGGACGACCACCCGGTGTGGCACCGAGCGCATGGGCACCATGGTGCACACGGTGAGTTCACCGGTACGGAAGTTGGCGCGCGTGGGCCTTCCCGCGACGACCCCGGCCATGAGGTCGCGGATGTCGGCCAGCAACAGATCCCCGGTGTCGGAGGTATCCGCGTCGAGAGCGTCGGTGATCAGTCGGACCGCCTGTGCCCGTTGCCACTCCTCCCCCGGACCGGCGAGAGTGAGCTGGTCGACGACATCGATGAGAGTGCGCTGCCATGCGGCACGTGACGCGCGCTGCGACATCCGATCGACCAGCGTCTCGAGCCGATCCACGAACTCGGTGAATCTGCCGACCAGGTCGATCTCGGTGCTCTCGACGCCCGCCAGCGGAAGAGCGGTGCCCAGCCACTCGCCGTCGGCTTCCTCTGCCACGGCTCCGAGAGCTATCCGGTCGACGCCACTGGCGAACGTGCCCTGACGAAAGCCGGACAATCCGAATCGTGCCCGCTCCCCCTGATCGAGACCCCAGCGGATATTGCTGTGCGACAACCATTCTCGAACCATGTCGAGGTCGTCGTCACTCATCGCGAATCGTGATCGGACCGCCGGACGACCGAGCAGGTCGATGACGTCACCCGCCGCTGCTCTACCTGCCGCGAGTTCGACCGTCGAGGCGACCACGTCGAGGACCGGATTCATCTGGCGTGGTCCACGGTCGGCGAGTCGGACCCTGAGGTCGAACGCGGGATGGCCGAGGCCCGGTTGGCCGAATGCGCCACGAATCAACGGTGCGAACGATTCGACGTCGGGACACATGATCACCACATCGCGCGGTTCGAGGGTTGTGTCGTCGGCGAACAGGTGCAGCAGCCTGTCCCGCATGACCTCGACCTGACGTTCAGCGCCGTGACAGGCGTGGATTTCCAGCGACCGGTCCGACGCAGCGCTCGCCGCGTGCACGGTGTCGTCGCGCAGATCGAGTTGAAGACGACGCAGCAGGCTCGGCGATGTGTCATCCCGCTTGACGTGAGCCTCGTGATGGATGTCCTCGTCGACGACCGTACCGATCCGTTGCTGTAGTTCCTGCACGTCGCGGGACAGTCCCGCGAGCAGCGGGTGGGTGATCGCCGGGATCGGGCGATCGGCCCGGCGGGGTACCCGCCCGGCATTCCGTGAGTCCAGCGGTGTCACCGCGGCGACACCCGAGCGCTCCACCGACGCCCACAGAGCCGGCGAGGGATGGGGTAGGAAGATGTGCACGTCACGATGGGTCGCGAGCGCCGCCACGATCTGCCGAAACGCTTCGGGTATGCGGGTCGCACCGAAAACGCTGAGTCGTTGTGGCAGGTCGACAGCATCGGGATTGGAGCGCACGCGAGTGCACACGTCCTCGAGGAGTAGTGCGGGATGGTCGTCGTCGATACGGTCGTTCACCGATCTCCAGAAGCGCGGCTGCCACGCCATGTCGTCGGCGAGAGGGACACCCGTGCCGTCGGTGCCGTGGCCGCGCGCCCACTCCACGAGCATGGCGGGCCGCTGACGGCCGTAACGGTCGAAGAGATCGGCGAGGTGGCGTGCCGTGGCGAAGCGTCGACCGGCACGGAGGTCGTTGTCGGCGGTCACGTTCTCTGCGGCGCCGATATGTCGGGCGAGGACTTCGAGTGCCGGGTCGTCGACCGTCTCGTCGAGTACCGCGAGCACTTGCCAGACCATCCGCCCCGGTTCCCACGGGTCAGGTCGTCCGTATGCGCCACCGTTCGCACGCGGCCTACCGCGTACGGCGTCGACGACAGCCCCGCTCACAGCAGACGGCGACAAGAAGTCGATGTTCGCGGCGATGCCGTCGGCACGACCGGATTGAGCGCCCAACGTGGTCGCGAGGTGCTGAGTCAGCCATCGTTCGACACCCCGCGCCGGTACCGCGATGACCTCGGTCGCCATCGGGTCGGCGAGCGGAACCCGCAGTACGTCGGCGAGCGCGTCTGCCAGGGTGTCGCTACGTTCTGCGCGATGGACTGTGAGCACGAGTCGTTCCTGCAGCCAGGTGTCAGCTCGTCCGACGCGTCGGCGTCGGGTCGACGCGGTGCGACTCGAGGACTGCCCGCGCATCGTCGGAGATCGCGCGCGGACTGTTGGTCGCCGGGTCGATCGCCACCAGAGTGGTCTCCGCGACGGCACACAGCAGACCGGTGGGGTCGGTCAGAGTGCAGCTGAGCGTGTACGACGACCGTCCGATCCGTGAGACGCCGGTCTCAACGGTCACCGGATCGAACGAGTATGCGAGTACTGCACGGAATTCGATGACCTGTTGCGCGACCACAATGGGTAGCACCGCCGCGGCGCCCTCGAACCACGCGGCGAACGTGCGAACACGCGCCTCTTCGAAGAGGCGCGCGAACTGCACGTTGTTGACGTGCTGGTTGAGGTCCATGTCGCCCCAGCGCAGGTGCAGGGACACGGTAGTCGCGCCGGTCTGCGGCGAGTGGTCGGGCGAGTCGGAGCGGAGCCCGTCGAGCGGAACAGTCGAATCTGGCACGCTTCGCAGCCTATCGGGCCGTTCGGACACCATTCGGACGCACTGTCCGGCGATACCGAGCGCGTCAGTCGGAGACACACCGTGCGCATCTGGCCCGATGACGGCGTCGACTACGTAGACTCTGCTTCCGGGGAGAGACATCCAGGGGGTCATGACCGCCTGGCACGCTCAGTTTCTTGGGGGATGTGTGAACGTTGAGACTCGCCGTCTACGACTACGGCCGGTGGAGACCAGCGACGTCGACGCACTGGTGTTGCTCGACTCCGATCCGGAGGTGATGAGGTTCGTCTCGGGTGGACGGCCGACGCCGCGCGCGGAGATCTCGGACTGGGTGGTTCCTCGCGCACGCGCCGAACTACGCACCGGGCGGGGCGGAATGTGGATCGCCATCGACCAGCGGTACCAGGCCTTCCTCGGGTGGGTGCTGCTGCGTGCCCCGCGGCACAGCCACCGGTCGGAGATGGAACTGAGCTACCGGTTGCGTCGCGACACCTGGGGTCGCGGTCTCGCGACGGAGGCAGCGCGCGCCGTCGTCGGCGTCGCGTTCGACGAACTACACACCGAACGTGTCTTCGCGAGCACCACCCTGCGCAACTCCTCGTCGCGACGCGTCATGGAGAAACTCGCGATGCGGGTGTCGAGCGTCCGCGCCTGCAGCGTCGACGAGATCGGGCCCGGCGCACGCGAACATTCCGGCGAACTCGAGTACGAACTGCTCAGGCATCACTGGGAGGCGTTGGTGATGCAGGAGGACGCGCGTCGATATCAGGCCGTGAACCTCCCCGCATGACTCCCGGGCGACCGCCCGCGGGACCACAGGGTGATGCGCTGGGTGTCAAGCGCAGGCTCACCGAGACCTACGACTGACCATTGACTACCGTTGAGATGTGCGCGCGCCTGCGCGTCGCCCCTGCAATGCGCGAAGGAGATGTTCTCGATCATGAGCAGCCCCGCTCCGACAGCCCCCGCCCGTCCTCGTGTTGTCATCATCGGCTCGGGATTCGGCGGCTTGTTCGCCGCGCAGCGACTCGGCAAAGCCGACGTCGACGTCACATTGGTCGCCAAGACCACTCACCACCTGTTCCAGCCGATGCTCTACCAGGTCGCGACCGGCATCGTCGCCGAGGGCGAGATCGCCCCCGCCACGCGCGTCGTGCTTCGCAAGCAGAACAACACCGCCGTCCTCATGGGTGACGTGTTCGAGATCGACCTCAAGAACAAACTCGTCAAGTCACGCCTCCTCGAGCGGGTCACCGAGACTCCGTTCGACAAGCTGATCATCGCCGCGGGCGCAGACCAGTCGTACTTCGGCAACGACCACTTCGCCGAGTTCGCTCCCGGCATGAAGACGATCGACGACGCACTCGAACTGCGTGGCCGAATTCTCGGCGCGTTCGAGCAGGCAGAACTCTCCGACGATCCGGCCGAGCGAGACAAGTTACTCACGTTCGTCGTGGTCGGCGCCGGACCGACCGGTGTCGAACTCGCCGGGCAGATCGCCGAGATGAGCGACAAGACGCTCAAGGGCACCTTCCGCAACATCGATCCGACTCAGGCTCGGGTGATCCTGCTCGACGCCGCGCCCGCCGTGCTCCCTCCGATGGGACCCAAACTGGGCAAGAAGGCTGCGCAACGACTCGAGAAGCTCGGCGTTGAGATCCAGCTGAACGCGATGGTGGTCGACGTCGACTACGACGGGCTCGTCGTCAAGGAGAAGGACGGCACGACCCGCCGCATCGAGTCGCAGTGCAAGGTGTGGTCGGCCGGCGTTCAGGCCAGTCCCCTCGGCAAGCAACTGGCAGAACAGTCCGGCGTCGAGCTCGACCGTGCGGGACGCGTCAAGGTCCTCAAGGATCTCTCCATCCCGGGTTACCCCGACGTCTTCGTCGTCGGCGACATGATGTCTGTCGAAGGTGTTCCGGGCATGGCGCAGGGCGCCATCCAGGGAGGCCGCTATGCCGCGGACTGCATCAAGAACGAGTTGAAGGGCCAGACCCCGGATCAGCGCAAACCCTTCTCCTACCACGACAAGGGTTCGATGGCGACGGTGTCGCGGTTCAGTGCTGTCATGTCGGTCCCGATCCCCGGAACCAAGAAGCGATTCGAGACCGAGGGCTACTTCGCCTGGGTCGGTTGGCTGGCGCTTCACCTGGTCTATCTCGTCGGGTTCCGCAATCGCCTCAACACTCTGATCAACTGGTTCTTCGCTTTCAGCACGCGCGGCCGCACTCAGCTCGCCGTCACCGAGCAGCAGGTGTACGCGCGCACCGCCATCGGTCATCTGTCCGAGCTGGAGAAGAAGCCGGAGTACGAGGTCGAAGCGGAATCGGTGGGCGCCGAGGACAAGAAGAGCGACGAGTCGGTACCTGCCGTCCAGAAGGAGACCGACACCAAGGCGAGCTGACAGCAGCGCTGGTGCCTGTCACCGCTCACGGCGCCAGCGCGGTCAGTTCCATCTGATCGGCCGTCCGGCGAGTCGCGGCAACGGTCTCGCCCAGCACGGTGACGAGCGAACCGCCGCCCGCCAACGCCAACCGGGCGGCGAATGCGGTGTCGTCGACGTGGCCGGGGCGGTCGTCGGGAAAGCGGAATACGCTGCTCGACGCCCGCAGTCCTGCCGAGAGCGCCGTCGATCCCCGACCGAGACCCAGCCGATGCCGTAGCAGTGGCATGCCGCCGAGATCGACGTGTAGCGCCCCCTCCCAGCGACCGTCGGCGTCTTTCTCCGTCATGGCGTCGCTTCGACCGATCTGCACGTCTTCGGCGAGCGTGAGCGTCGCGGTGGCTGCCATCTCGACTGACACGTCGGAGATGTGGTCGGCACCCGCGGCGACCACCGTCGGCTCCGGATGCAGGTGGAGTCGCGCGTTCTCCCCCAGTTCGATGCGCCACGACATCGTCGAGTCTGCTCTGCGTGTCGACGGCAGCGCGATAGTGGCCGCGACGCTGCCGAGGTCGAGTTGCGCGCCGGCTTCGACGACGACGCGGATCTCGATGTCGTCTCCGCCGAGCGGGGTGGCCGCAGTCCCGATGAGATGCGCTGCCTGCGAACCGGTTTGGCGGACCGCCAGCCCGCCGGCAGCCTGATGTCGGAACCGGCGTCCCCGCTCGGCGACGATCTCGACTCGAGTACGCACTACCCCGTGGCCACAGGCGCGGCGAGTTGGGTGCGGACCCAGGTGAGTACATCGGTCGCCGCCGGATCGTCGGTCAGCGAGATCATCGCCGTCGGCCGACCGTCGCGGACCCTCTCCGCATCCCGTCGCATCACGTCGAGGTCGGCATTGACGCGCTCGGCGAGATCGGTCTTGTTGATCACCAGCAGATCCGAATAGGTGACACCCGGACCACCCTTGCGCGGTACCTTGTCGCCGCCTGCGACGTCGATGACGAAGATCTGGACATCGATCAGGCCCGTCGAGAATGTCGCGGTGAGGTTGTCGCCACCTGATTCGACGAGGATGAGGTCGAGCGGCGGATTGGCCGCGACAAGATCGTCGATAGCGTCGAGGTTGGCCGTGATGTCGTCGCGGATCGCGGTGTGCGGGCATCCGCCGGTCTGCACGGCGGTGATGCGCTCGTCGGGCAGCACCGCGTTTCGCCTGAGGAAGTCGGCGTCCTCGGTCGTGTAGATGTCGTTGGTGAGCACGGCGACAGAGAGTTCCTCGCGGAGTTGGCGGCAGAGGGCCGCGACGAGAGCGGTCTTGCCCGAGCCGACCGGCCCGCCGACACCGATGCGGAGCGCCTCACCCGGCTCGCGATGGCGGCGCGGACGATCGTGGTCGTGACTGTGGGGCTGCCCGTCGATGAGATGCGGTGGCATGGTGATCCTTTCGGTTGAAGCGTTCGGTCGTGGTCTGCTGCGTCCGATCAGGGTACGAACTGCTCAGGACATGAACAGGGGCATCGGTTGGCGTTCATGACGTTCAGCGAACACATCGAGCACCGGGTCCGACAGGTCGGCCAATCCGACTGCTGCCGACGCCGCCACGCGCTCGCACTCCGGTCCGAGGTCGGCGATCATGAGTGCGACGTCGGCGGGATCGAGGGCCAGCAGCCGTTGTCCGGCGGTCGCCGAGCCGCTCATCGTCGTGTACACGAGTACCAAAGCGGTGTGGAATCCGGAGAGTCCGCTCGCCGCGCCCACCGCCCCGCTGATCACCGGCAGGTGGGTTGCAGGAGCGTGGGACGACCAATCGCGTTCCGGCCACATGCGTTTGGCCAGACGGAGCATACCGCGACCCTGCGCCAACGACGCCTTGCGGGCCGCGGCCGACGGCGTGCGGGCGTCGGTTTCGAGCAACGCCCGCCCGACGTCGAGTGTGCCGTCGGCGACGGCGGCCGCGATGGACGCCGCGACGAGCCCGCTCGTCGTGACGCGGCGGTGCAGAAAAGAGGCCAGATCGCTGACCCCACGGACGAAGCCGTCGGCGATCGCCTGTTCGACGCCACCGGAATGGACGTGCCCACCGACCGGCAGCCGCGAGTCGGCCAACGACAGCATCATCGCCAGTGGCGCATTCGCATAGCGCTGTGGGTCGTCGGAGTGATGAGGCATGTCGGTGGTGTTCAGAAGAGGAAATAGCGCTGAGCCATGGGAAGTTCGGTGACCGGGGGCGCATCCCACACCTCACCGTCGACGGTGACGGTGAACGTGTCCGCGTCGACGGTGATCTCCGGCCGGGCGTCGTTGTTGGGCATGTCGGCCTTCCCGACCCCTCGGGTGTCGGTGACCGAGACGAGCGAGCGTCGGACACCGATGCGCTCGGCGAGGTCGGGATCGCATCCCGGCGCGACGAAGCTGATCGACGTCGAGGCGGCCAGCGGGGCCGACGCCCCGAACATCGGTCGCGGCAACACCGGTTGCGGAGTCGGGATGGATGCGTTGGCGTCGCCCATCTGCGCCCATGCGATCGCGCCGCCCTTGATCACGAGATCTGGACGGACACCGAAGAATGCGGGATCCCACAGGACGAGGTCGGCTAGTTTGCCCGTTTCCACGGAGCCGATCTCGGAGTCGAATCCATGCGCGACGGCCGGGCAGATCGTGTACTTCGCCACGTAGCGTTGTGCACGATTGTTGTCGGCGGCGCCGTCACCGGGCAGCGAACCTCGTTTGCGCTTCATCACGTGCGCGGTCTGCCAGGTGCGGAGCACAACCTCGCCGATACGACCCATCGCCTGGGAATCAGAACCGATCATGGAGATGGCACCGAGATCGTGCAGCAGGTCCTCTGCGGCGATCGTCGAGGGTCGGATGCGACTCTCGGCGAAGGCGAGATCCTCGGGGACGGTCGGATTCAGGTGGTGGCACACCATCAACATGTCGAGGTGCTCGTCGAGCGTGTTTACTGTGTGCGGGCGAGTCGGATTGGTCGAGCTCGGAAGGACGTTGGGCACCGATGCCACGGTGATGATGTCCGGCGCGTGGCCGCCTCCCGCACCTTCGGTGTGATAGGCGTGGATGCTGCGACCGGCGATCGCACCGAGTGTCGACTCGACGAAGCCCGCTTCGTTGAGCGTGTCCGAGTGCAGGGCGACCTGGACTCCGGTCTCGTCGGCGACCCGCAGGCACGCGTCGATCGCCGCAGGGGTGCTCCCCCAGTCCTCGTGCAGCTTGAATCCTGATGCGCCGGCACGGATCTGCTCGTGCATGGCTTCCGCACTGACGGTGTTGCCCTTGCCCAGCAGCGCGATGTTCATGGGCCAGCCGTCCGTGGCGGCGAGCATCGAGGCGAGATGCCACGCGCCCGGTGACACGGTGGTGGCCTTGCTGCCCTCTGCCGGACCGGTGCCGCCACCGATGAGTGTGGTGATGCCGTTGCCGAGTGCTTCGTCCATGATCTGCGGGCAGATGAAGTGGACGTGGCAGTCGATCGCGCCTGCGGTGAGGATCTTGCCGTTGCCCGCGATGATCTCGGTCGACGCACCGATGACCAGATCGGGATGGACGCCGTCCATGGTGTCGGGGTTGCCCGCCTTGCCCAACGCGACGATCCGCCCGTCACGAATCCCGACGTCGGCCTTGATGATTCCCCAGTGGTCGAGAATCACCACACCGGTGATGACCGTGTCGGGCGCACCGTCGGCGCGGGTCGCACGGCTCTGCCCCATGGATTCGCGGATCACCTTTCCGCCTCCGAAGACGGCCTCGTCCCCCGCGAGACCCGGTCCGCCCGAACGGTCTTCGGTCACCTCGATGAGCAGGTCGGTGTCGGCGAGACGAATACGGTCGCCGGTCGTCGGGCCGAAGAGTTGCGCGTATCGGTCGCGTCCCAGAATCGCCATGTCAGTCGACCTTTCCCGGTGCGTCCAACGAAATCCCGTACACCTCACGGGTTCCGCCGAGTGGAACGAGCGTCACGGTCATCTCGATACCCGGTTCGAAACGCACCGCAGTGCCCGCGGCGATGTCGAGGCGACGACCTCTCGCCGCAGCTCTGTCGAAGTCGAGGGCCGTATTCGCCTGCGGGAAGTGCACGTGACTTCCCACCTGCACGGGCCGATCACCGGAGTTGACCACGGTCAGCGTCACCGCGTCGGCGCCTTCGTTGAGTTCGATGGACCCCTCCGCGGCGATCACCTCGCCGGGTATCACCGATGGGCTGTTGTCTGACATGGCACCTCTTGTTCTCGAAGCCGCGTGTGCGTCACCGACCCACCGGGCACGGGACACGCGATGACGATCCTGAATCGGGTTGGGAGAAAAGCGTTCTGCGGCATCGCGATCAACCGATCGGATGATGCACGGTGACCAGTTTCGTCCCGTCGGGGAAAGTCGCCTCGACCTGGACGTCGTGCAGCATCTCCGGCACACCGTCCATGACGTCCTCACGGGCGAGTACCTCGCGGCCCGAGGCCATCAGTTCGGCGACGCTGCGCCCGTCACGCGCCCCCTCGAGGACGTGATCGGTGATGACCGCCACGGCTTCGGGATGATTCAGTTTCAGACCCCTGCCCTGCCTTCGCCTGGCCAGTTCTGCGGCGTAGGAGATGAGCAACCGTTCTTGTTCATGTGGCGACAGGCGCACCTGAACCCCTCTTCACGACGATGTGGGGCGTACACCCCACTGTTGGTGTGGTCATCCTGCCACGCGCACTCGGCGACGGCGCGTCGAAGCGGCGTCACCCGTCGACGAGTGCGCCACCAGTGGCACGCAACTGCGCGAGACGGGGAGCACTACACTGCGGCGCGAGCTCGGTGACCTCGGCCTCGGTGAAGGCACCGGCGGCCAGACCACGCCCGACTACGAGGGCCAAGGACATGGCCGTTGCCGGCTCGTCGACCACGTCGCCGCCACGGCGCTCGAAGTAGCTCTGCAAACGCGCCACGGCTGTCGGCATGGCCGATCGGAAGAAGCCGGTGACCGCCGACCACCGGGTGACCAGATGGCCCGGGTGCATGTCCCAGCCCTGGTAGTAGCCGCGCTCGAGTGAACGGAGGACGAGCGAGTGATGCCGTCGCAACGCAGCTGCCACCTGGGCGTCGTCACCGGTCGGCATGACCTGGGTCGAGCCGTCACTGAGCCACACACCCGTCTGCGCGGCCGCCGCCTGCATCACGTTCTTGGCGTGGTCGGCGACCGGATGTGCCAATGACTGCTGCGCCGACACGACGCCGCATGCGGCGCTGTAGTCGTAGGTGCCGTAATGCAACCCACTGAGCCGCGGTGCACCGCGATGAACGGCCTGCGCCACCGTTGCGCGTCCGTCCGGACCGAGGATCGCCTGCGGGATCTCTATCTGCAGTTCGTACCGCAGCGATCCGGCGGCAACGCCGTGCACGCGCTCGAACTCAGCGCACAACAGATTCACGGCGTCGACCTGCCGAACGTCACGCAGTTTCGGCACGGTGAAGACGAAACCGTCGGGGATCCCGCCGGCGGCGTCGAGGACGAGTTCGAGCGTCCGCAGACCGCGACTGCGTTCGACGGCACCGAGCCCCTTGGCCCGCACTCCTGCCGACCGCGGGGCGTAGGGCCGTTGCCGCGTCCACGCCGCGAGTACAGAACCCGCGCGCCGAGCATCCGCGTCCTCGGTGGCGTCCGAACGCCATCCGTAACCGTCTTCGAGGTCGATGCGCAGGTCCTCGATCGGATTCGACCCCAATCGGGCGAGCGCGATCGCACGCACCTCCTCGTCGGCGATCTCGTCCAGCACATCGGACGCGGTCTCGGCGATTCGGAGAGCCTCGTCACCCCACGTGCGCGGCGTCTGTTCATCGACGTCGGCGGCGTTGACGTACACCGTGTGGACGGGCTGCGGATCGGTGCGGTCACCCGGATAGCGTGCGGCGAGTTCGGCATCGACGGGTTCGAGCAATTCCTCGACCGACCTACGCACGTCCTCGTCCACGGTGTGCCCGGCGTTCACGCCCCGTCTGTTCCCTGCGCACCCTGGGACCCGGCGCCCGCGGGCATGTCGATGTTCTGGAGCCGTACCTGCGACGTGGCCAACAACCTGCCGTTCTGGTCGGTCATCTCGACCTGCCACAACTGCTGTCGACGTCCCCGGTGGACAGGAGTCGAGCGGGCCGTGATCGTGCCGCTGGTCACCGAGCGGAGGAAGTCGGTGTTGTTGTTGACCCCGACGGCCGTCTGACCCGGCCCCTGCGCGGCCAGCCACACGAACGCGCTGGTACTCGCGACGCTCTCCGCGATCGCGCAGTAGACGCCGCCGTGCACGATGCCGAACGGCTGGTGATGACGTGGCCCGAGCTCCAGGGTCGCGACCACGCGGTCCTCACCCATCTCCACGAACTCCAGACCCAGCATGGCGTCGAGTCCCTGCCCGAGGAACTGTTCGAGATTCTCCGTGTCAACTGTCATGCGAACAAGACTGTCACGACGATCACGGCCCGGCATCGCAGACCCTCGTCGCTTCGGTCGGGTCCGCCGCATCCCGGCGGAGTGGCCCCGGGAAGCGGAGGGGCCCGGGAACCAGTAAGCCCCACATCCCGTTGGGGATGTGGGGCTTACCGCGACGTGGACCGGGGGTCTCTGCAGCCCTCAGGACTCTCACGCGGTCCGACGTTGTCACGAATGTAGGCTAGCCTTACCAACGTTGTCAAGCCCCTCGAGGGCAACTTGGCCCCGACGTCGAGCGATCAGAGGAAACGGCAGTAAAATGCGAAAGATGAACGGATTGGGTGACTTGGAGCGCGCGGTGATGGACTCCCTCTGGGAAAGCCCCATGCCGCAGACCGTCCGCCAGGTCCACGCGGACCTGTCCCGCGATCGGTCCCTCGCCTACACGACGGTGATGACCGTGCTCCAACGCCTGGCGAAGAAGAACCTCGTCACCCAGATTCGTGAGGACCGCGCACACAAGTACGTCCCGACGCATCCCCGCGAGGATCTCGTCGCCTCACTCATGGTGGACGCTCTGAGCGAGGCTCATGCGCCCGGATCACGTCACGCGGCGCTGGTCAGCTTTGTCGGTCGCGTCGGTGCAGACGAAGCCGCCGCACTTCGCCGCGCTCTCGATGAACTCGAAGCCGCCCGTGGAACACAGGAGACCAGCTAGATTCGCTCTTGCACGGTTGATTCACTCTCCTACACAGCCCACCGCTAGGACAGCACTCGATGACCGCACTCCTCTTCGGGATCATGACGCTGGTCTTCGTCGGGCCCGCACCGGAAGCACTGGCGCGAGCCCAGTGGCCGATCCGGGCACCGCGCGCTGCCATGACGCTGTGGCAGGCCATAGCGCTGGCGGCGGTGCTCTCCGCATTCAGCTGTGGCCTGGCGATCGCAGCCAACCTCCTCTCCCCCGGACCCGACGGCACGCCCACGACACATCCGCTTCGTGAGATGGAACGCGTCGGGGTTCCCCTGTGGATCGCCTACGTCGCGGTCTTCGCCCTCACTCTCATCATCGGCGCACGACTGATCTTCACGGTGATACGCGTCGGGGTGCGCACCCGAGCGCGGCGGGCAACACATCGTCAGCTCATCGACATCCTCGATCGGTGCGACCGTTCGGATCAGTCGAACCCGCTGTTCGGCCGCGACATCCGCATGATCGACGTCGAACAGCCCCTCGCCTACTGTCTGCCGGGCATCCGGCAACGCGTCGTGCTGAGTGTGGGAGTCGTCGCCCGGCTCTCCCGCGAAGAACTCGTCGCCGTCATCGCCCACGAGCGCGCGCACCTGCGTGCCCGCCACGACCTCGTCCTCGAAGCCTTCATCGCGCTGCACGAGGCGTTCCCCCGGTTCGTGCGCAGCTCTTCGGCTCTCGGGTCGGTCGAATTGCTCGTCGAGGCGCTCGCCGACGACCAGGCCGTTCGTGCGACAGCGCCGACGACCCTCGGACGGGCACTCGTGGCATGCGCCGACGCGGTCGCACCGCACGGAGCGATGGCTGTCGGTGGACCGACGACGCTGACCCGCGTTCACCGGCTACGCCACGACCGCGCCCCGATCTGGCTGGTCGCGGTGGCCTATTCGGGCGCTGTCGCCATCCTGGTCGTGCCGACCCTCGCCGTCGCCATCCCCTGGCTGACCGAGCTCGGTCGTCTCGTCTCCGCGCACTGACCAGCATCAGTCGTCGACCGGCGCACTGGGGCATGAGACCGCGGAAGGGCGACACGCGGGTGCGACACATCGGACACCACAGAACACAGCGAGCGCTCGAGGCAATAGTCTGGTGACATGACCAACTCCGCCACATCGTCCGCGTCGTCGAAGGCCCAGATCGGAGTCACCGGCCTGGCAGTCATGGGTTCCAACATCGCCCGCAATTTCGCTCACCACGGTTACACGGTGGCTCTGCACAATAGGTCGATCGCCAAGACCGATGCCCTCATCGACGAGCACGGTGGCGAGGGCGACTTCATCCGCACCGAGACGATGCAGGAATTCGTCGATGCCCTCGAGAAGCCGCGTCGCGTGCTGATCATGGTCAAGGCCGGCGATCCGACCGATGCGGTCATCTCCGAGCTCGCCGACGTCATGGAGGAAGGCGACATCATCATCGACGGCGGCAACTCGCTCTACACCGACACGATCCGTCGCGAGGCTGCGATGGCCAAACGAGGGCTCAACTTCATCGGTGCCGGCATCTCCGGAGGCGAAGAGGGCGCACTCAACGGCCCCTCGATCATGCCCGGTGGCCCGGCGGTGTCCTACGAATCGGTCGGCCCGATGCTCGAGAAGATCTCCGCGCATGTCGACGGCGAGCCCTGCTGTACCCACATCGGGCCCGACGGCAGCGGCCACTTCGTGAAGATGGTGCACAACGGCATCGAGTACGCCGACATGCAGCTGATCGGCGAGGCCTACGACCTGATGCGCCGAGGACTCGGCATGGCACCTGCGGAGATCGCCGACGTCTTCGCCGAATGGAACAAGGGCGAACTCGAGAGCTACCTCGTCGAGATCACCGCCCAGGTCCTCGCGCAGGTCGACGCAGAAACCGGAAAACCGCTGGTCGACGTGATCGTCGACCAGGCAGGTCAGAAGGGCACCGGCCGATGGACGGTGAAGGCCGCGCTCGACCTCGGCATTCCGGTCACCGGTATCGCCGAGGCGGTGTTCGCCCGCGCACTGTCGAGTGCCGCCGATCAGCGGTCTGCTGCGAAGTCGCTCGCCTCCGGCACTCTCGCAGAAGCCCCGAAGGACAAAGAGCAGTTCATCGAGGACATCCGCAGGGCGCTCTACGCATCGAAGATGGTGGCCTACGCGCAGGGATTCGATGAGATCAGTGCCGGCAGCAAGGAGTACGACTGGAACGTCGATCGCGGGGCGCTCGCGACGATCTGGCGTGGCGGTTGCATCATCCGCGCCAAGTTCCTCAACCGCATCCGCGACGCCTATGCCGACAATGCCGATCTGCCGAGCCTGTTGCTCGCGCCGTACTTCACCGACGCGGTGGAGTCGTCGCTCGACAGCTGGCGCCGGGTGGTCGCCGCGGCGACCTTGATGGGTGTGCCCGTCCCGGCGTTCGCGTCCTCGATCTCCTACTACGACGGGCTTCGCAGCGAGCGGTTGCCCGCCGCCCTGACGCAGGGCCTGCGCGATTACTTCGGCGCTCACACCTACAAGCGGATCGACAAGCCCGGCACCTTCCACACACTGTGGGGTCAGGACCGGACCGAGGTGCAGACCGACTGAACTCCGACAACGTGCCCCGGGTTCTGGTGATCTCGCCGCACCTCGACGATGCGGTCTATTCGGCAGGGGCCGCGGTGTCGGCCTTCGACGATGCCGTCGTGGTGACGATGTTGGCCGGTCGTCCCGACCCGCCACAGCACACCGAGTGGGATCGGTCCACAGGATTCGCCTCATCGACCGAGGCCCTCGACGTTCGGCGCGCCGAGGACGA
Source organism: Gordonia otitidis NBRC 100426 (assembly GCF_000248075.1). Classification (GTDB taxonomy): domain Bacteria; phylum Actinomycetota; class Actinomycetes; order Mycobacteriales; family Mycobacteriaceae; genus Gordonia; species Gordonia otitidis. Next base: position 16,998 of record NZ_BAFB01000155.1, read on the forward strand.
GAAGGCTGTTTCGGTTCTCGGCGCGCACGCGGTTCATCTCGACTTCCTCGACCAGCAATACGGCGGGGCGGATCCGGCAGCGCTCACCCGGGCGGTCGAGGAACAGATCGAGCGTCATCGCCCGGACCTCGTGCTCGGTCCTCTCGGCGTCAAGCACGCCGACCACAAGCTCGTGCGCAACTCCGTACTCGGGGCGCGGATACCGATTGCCCTCTGGATGTATGCCGACCTGCCCTACTGCAACTACAGCCGCAGCGACGAGATGGCGGCCCGCGACGCTTTGCGCTGGCGTGGATGCCGCCTCGACGACGTTCGTCCCCCCGCGGGTTCGATGGAATCCAAGCGGACGGCGGTCGACTGTTATGCGACTCAGAACACTCAATTCGATCTCGACAAAATCGTTGCGCGTGAGCGTTTCTGGGCGGTCACCCGGGATCTGTGACGGTCAACGACCGCGTAACACCCGCGCATACGCCGAGGGCGACGCGGCCATGCCGACCGCGAATGCCGCCGAGCGTAGCTGGCCACCGGCCACCAACGGGACCACGTCGATCAGTCTCGATCGCCGACGCGACTCGGCGAGCAGCGAACGCACGACATCGGGATCACCGGTGCCGGCCTGCGCTGCGCGCATCGCCATGTGTGCCGCGGGGATGAGGACCTCCCGATACCGGAATGCACGGGCGAGCGCTCTGTTGCGGCTCGATCCCCACAGTGCGTCCGTGTCGACGAGATCGGGCGACAAACATGCCACCTCGTCGCCCATCGCGAAGACATCGGCGGTGTGGGTACACGTCACCTGCGACGTGGAGTCGGGATGTTGCCGGTATCGGAGCATCGGGTCGTCGACGAGTGCCACCCGGCGAGCGCGCAACGCGATGCGCAGGGTTGCCGCCATGTCCTCGTATGCGCGGCGCTCGTCCCAGGGGGCGTCGCCGAGAACGCTGCGCCGGAACAGTCGCGCGGGCGGATAGGCCTTCACCCTGCCCCGCATCAGCATGCGGGCGAACTCGACACCGGTGACCGACGCCCGCCGTGGGTGCCGTCGCTCGGCGACGACGAGCTCGCGCCCATCGAGGTCGACGAACATCGTCCGACAGGAGGCGAAGTCGGCGTTCTCGCGCATCATCGCAGCCGCCATGTGTTCGACGAACGCCGGTGCAGCGAGGTCGTCGCTGTCGAAGAACCACACGACGTCGCCGGTCGACGCTCGCAGACCTGCGTTGCGTGCGAAACCCGCACCGTGGTTGCGATCGAGTGCGAGGACGCGGTAGTCGATACGGGCGGTCTCGAGGATGCCCGTCGCGATCGCCATCGATCCGTCGCCGCCGTGATCGTCGACCACGACGATCTCGTCGACGGGCCGCGACTGACCGAGGATCGCACGCAGGGACGCCTCGATGTATTGCGCGCTCCGGTACACGGGTACGACCACCGAGACACGCACCGTAGCCGGGGCAGCCGCCACCTCTCCCACCTCGTCTCCCCGGATGCCGATCCGCTCACAGCGATTTCCCAGACAGGTTAGCCTACCCTTTATCGAACGTGAAGAGTCCGATCACCCGACGCCGCCGACGCGAACACCACGCAGGGCGCGTGACGTACCGACCGGTACAGTGTGTGTACGTGCGCTTTCTCTCGGGACACTCCCCCGCCTACGACCTCACATACGACGACGTGTTCGTCGTCCCCTCACGTAGTGAGGTGACCTCCCGCTTCGACGTCGACCTCGCGTCGTCCGACGGTTCCGGTACCACCATCCCCGTCGTCGTCGCCAACATGACCGCGGTCGCCGGCAAACGAATGGCAGAAACCGTTGCTCGACGCGGCGGTCTGGTCGTCTTGCCGCAGGATCTGCCCATTCCGGCGGTCGAGTCGAGCATCTCGTTCGTGAAGTCTCGCGACCTCGTCGCCGACACCCCGGTCACGCTCCGCCCGGACGATTCGGTCAGCGACGCGCTCGCGCTGATCACCAAGCGGGCGCACGGCATCGTGGTCGTCGTCGACGACGGCGGCCGACCCGTCGGCACCGTGGACGAGGCGGCGTGCACCGACGTCGACCGGTTCACCCGACTCGGCGACGTACTCGATCGCGGTTTCGTGTCGGTCGACGCGGGCACCGAGGTCCGGGAAGTATTCGAGATCCTCGACGCCGCGCACCAACACGCGGCCATCATGCTCGACGGAGACGGTCGTCTCACCGGCGTGGTGACCAGGACGGGCGCACTGCGCAGCGGTATCTACCGACCGGCCGTCGACGACGAGAACCGACTGCGGATCGCGACGGCGGTCGGCATCAACGGGGACGTCGTCGGCAAAGCGAAGGCACTTGTCGCAGCGGGATCGGATCTGCTGGTCATCGACACAGCGCACGGCCACCAGGAGAAGATGCTCTCGGCACTCGAAGCCGTCGCAACCGCCGATCTCGGCGTCCCCCTGGCAGCAGGAAACGTCGTCTCGGCCGCAGGCACGCGCGACCTGGTCAACGCAGGCGCCGACATCGTGAAGGTCGGCGTGGGTCCGGGCGCGATGTGCACCACCAGGATGATGACCGGCGTCGGGCGACCGCAGTTCTCCGCGGTCGCCGAATGCTCGACGACCGCGGCGGAACTCGGCAAGCACGTGTGGGCGGACGGCGGGGTACGGCACCCGCGTGACGTCGCACTCGCCATCGCCGCGGGTGCGTCGAATGTGATGATCGGATCGTGGTTTGCCGGGACGTTCGAGTCGCCCGGCGACCTGAAGAGCGATTCCACGGGCGCGCTCTACAAGGAGAGCTTCGGCATGGCGTCCAAGCGCGCCGTGGCCGCACGCACATCCGGCGACAGCGGATTCGACCAGGCCCGCAAGGCCCTGTTCGAAGAGGGCATCTCCAGCTCACGGATCAAGCTCGACCCCGAGCGTCCCAGCGTCGAGGACCTGATCGACCACATCTGTTCGGGCGTGCGCAGCACGGCTACCTACACGGGCGCGAGGTCGCTCGGCGAACTACGTGAGCGGGTGGTTCTCGGTGTCCAGTCGCCCGCCGGGTTCGCCGAGGGCAAACCGCTACCGACGGGTTGGTGAGCGGTCGCGGTCGCCGCACCTAGAATGGTTCCCATTGCCCACGGAGTGCACCGACTCCGTGCCGCACTCCCCGCCACTCGGTGCGTCATGGAGGGATGGCCTGTGCCACAGGCACCGGACGTGCCCGCTCCACCACTGCCCGAAGGTGATTCGTCGTGCAGGCATTGATCATCGTCGGCAGCCTGATCGGGTTCATCGCGCTCACGCTCGGTACCGCGATCTTCGTTGCCGCCGAATTCTCACTCACCGCGCTCGAGCGGTCCGCCGTCGAGTCCGAGGTCGCCCAGCGTGGCGACCGACGTTCGCGCATCGTGCAGCGTGCGCACCGAACGCTGTCATTCCAGCTCTCCGGCGCCCAACTCGGGATCACGATCACGACGCTGATCACGGGCTACATCGCAGAGCCGGTGCTCGCGCTGATCCTCGAACCCGCGTTTCGGGCCATGGGTGTCAGCGAGTCGGTGGCTTCGGTCATCTCGTTGATCCTGGCGCTGCTCATCGCCACCTCACTCTCGATGGTGCTCGGTGAGCTGGTGCCGAAGAACATCGCGATCGCCCGCCCGATGGCTGTGGCGCGCGCGACCGCGGGCCCGCTCGCCTATTTCTCGCTGGCGTTCCGTTGGGTCATCAAGGGACTCAACGGTGCCGCGAACTGGATCGTCCGCCGATTGGGTATCGAGCCCGCCGAGGAACTCCGCTCCGCTCGGTCCCCGTCGGAATTCGGCTCGCTCGTCCGCAACTCTGCGAAGCAGGGGTCCATCGATCCGGAGACGGCGATGCTCGTCGACCGGTCCCTCAAGTTCGGTGAGCTCACCGCGGAGGATCTGATGACACCCCGGGTGACGGTCGAGTACCTCGACCGCGACGACACGATCCGCGACCTGGTGATGGCGACGTCTCGGACGGGACATTCCCGCTTCCCCATCGTCAACGACGGCGACCTCGACGACATGATCGGCGTCGTCCACATCAAGCAGGCGTTCACCGTGGCCCCCGAAGAACAACTGTCGACAAGTCTCTCGTCGATCGCGCGGTCGGTGCCGACCGTACCGACCACCCTCGACGGCGACGCCCTGATGGAGCAGATCCGCGCCGACGGCATGGAGGTCTGTGTGGTGATCGACGAGTACGGGGGTACTGCGGGGATCGTCACCACCGAGGATCTGATCGAGGAGATCCTCGGTGACGTCACCGACGAGCACGACGACGAGCGCGCGGATGTCCAGG
>NZ_BAFB01000154.1 GCF_000248075.1 Gordonia otitidis NBRC 100426
CAACAGTGTCGTGGCCGGGGGGAACCCGGTCAGCACGGGAACCAGGAACGTCGAACCGAACATGGCGACCACGTGCTGCAGGCCGATGCCGACTGTCTTGGGCCACGACAGCCGCTCCCCCGGTCCGACGATGTCGTCGACGTCGACGCGGGTCCACCCCATCCCGTCGGCGATGCGTTGCGATGTGGCGGTCACGCCGGAATGGCCTGCTCCCCCACCTGCACGCTCTTCGTCACCGTCGTGCCCTGCGCTGTCGTCTCCGCTGTGTGTCTCCTTGTTGCGCACGGGGATCAGTCTGCGGTATCTCCGACCGCGACGCCGGGTTTCGCGACGCTCGGCACGAAGGACAACGCCCTTCACGCCCCACGTGAAGCCGAGACGAGACGATCACGAACGACTGGGTAACACGGTGCAGGACACCAACTTTGCGTTGACAGCCGGCTGACAGCATCAGTGCAGGGCGCGGCCAGCGAGAGTTCTTAGTGTTCTCTGCGTCGGCAAAGCCGCCGACAGTCACCACGAAGGAGATCCACATGCCTCCCACCCCGCAGCGAAGCACCAACGGCCAGCGTCAAACCCCGGCTCCGCAGCCGCCGCGTCGCCGCCGCCGTCAGCGTTTCTGGAATCCCCGCGCGCACCGTTGGGACTGGCGCTGGGTCTACTGACCTACCGATCTCAGGAGATTCGACGCGGGGCTGCACACGATCCACATCGCCGTCGCGGCGGTTACGGTCCGGAGCCCCGCGTCGGGTTCCTCCACCTTCCAACCGAACAGCAGGCACGACTCGCGGTCGGCCACACGATGTCATCAAGGGAGACCGATGAACGCCCGACAAGCATTTCGCCGGTTCTCGCCCGCGGTCCGCGGCGAAGGACGACGATTCGCACTCGCAGGCGCACTGCTGGGCGTCGCCGCTGCCTGCGAAGTGGGTGCCGTCTTCGTACTCGCAGACGTCATCGACGGCGCACTCGACTCCGACAGTTTCACGACGTTCGCGCGCTTGGCGTTGCTCTGGCTCCTCATCACCGCGATCTCGTGCGGCGGAGACTATCTGGGCCAGGTCGTGTCGGTGGGGATCTCCGAGCGGGTGGTGTTGCGGCTGCGTGACCGGCTCTTCGACCACGTGCAGCTACTGCACCCCGTCCAGCATCGACGTCTGGGCCTGGGCAATCTGGTCACGCGCCACACCGGCGATCTCGAGGCCGTCGAGTACATGATCGGCACGGGTGTGATGCAGTTCGTGATCGCTGCGGCCCACACGGTCGGCCTGGTGATCGCCGCGCTCGTCATGAGCTGGCAGGTTGCGCTCGTCGCTTTGGCCGCTGTACCGGTGCTGTGGGGCCTGTCGGCGTTGTTCGCACGCCGACAGGAGCGCGTGACCCGCGACGAGCGTGGGGCGAACAGCGACATCGCCGACTCCGTGGAGACAGCGCTGCTGGGCCACGAGACCGCTGCCGCCTACAACCAGCAAGCCCGTGAGCACGCTCGACTACACGCACACGGTGTGGCGTGGATGGGCGCCCGCCTCGCGCAGACGCGGGTCGAGGCCGGGCTCGGCGGCATCCTGAGCTTCGGGCAGGTCGTCGTCACGCTCGCCATCGCGGTCGTCGGTGTCTGGCAGGTACGGCAAGGCCAGCTCAGCGTCGGCGGATTGCTTGCGCTGACCGGCTATCTCGGGATGCTGTACCCCAAGATGCAGGAACTGGCCGACATCCGTATCGCCGTCGCGTCGGCACTGATCAGTGCCGAACGTGTGGCCGAGGTTCTCGACCTGCAGCCCGTCGAACGCATCGACCGGGCCGACGTGCCCGTCTGCTGCGGGCACGCCGCTGCGGCACCGCTCGGCATCTCGATCCGCGACGTCACGCTCACCAGGAGTCACCAGACAGTCCTCGACAGCGTGAACCTCGACCTCGAGCCCGGCACCGTCACAGCCCTGATCGGCCCGAGCGGCGTCGGCAAGTCGACACTGGCCTCGCTGCTGTGCCGCTTCGAGCACCCCGACGCCGGGCAGTTGCGCATCGGCGAGACGGACTACGCCGACCTGACCGGCCACTGGATTCGGGATCACATCACGCTGTTGCCCCAGCAACCGATCATCAAGGGCGCCACAGTGGCCGACAACATCGCCTACGGGCGCCCCGACGCGACGCGAGCCGAGATCATCGCGGCCGCCGTTGCCGCGGACGCCGATGAGTTCATCAACAGACTCCCCGACGGCTACGACGCCCCGCTCGACGACGGCGGCCTCACCCTCTCCGGCGGCCAGCGCCAACGCATCGCCATCGCGCGGGCGATGCTCCGGAACACTCCGGCACTCATCCTCGACGAACCGACGTCGGGGCTCGACGCCGCGACAACGAGCCGAATCCTCGATCCGCTACGTCGACTGGCCGACGGCCGCACCACGCTGCTCATCACGCACGACAGCCGGGTGACCGCGATCGCCGACCGCATCGTCGAGCTGCGCGACGGACGACTACGCGAACGTGATCCGTGGCCGCATGTCGTGCACGCCTCTGCATGAGCGCACGATGAGCACTCACGCACTATGCACCTTGTTGCATAGTGCGTGAGTGCATTGCTACGGTCGACGCGTGGCACTCGAACACGCGATCATGGTGTCGCTCGCCGAGCGTCCGGGCACCGGGTACGAGATCGGCAGGCAGTTCGACCGATCGATCGGATACTTCTGGTCTGCGACTCATCAGCAGATCTACCGCACCCTGGGCAAACTCCACGCCGACGGCATGGTGAGCTACGAACCGGTCGCCCAGGAGGGCAGGCCGGACAAGAAGATCTACACACTCTCCGACGCGGGGCGCGACGCGCTGCGCGACTGGGTCTCCTCGCCTACCCCGATCCAGCAACTGCGCGACGACCTCGGACTCAAGATCCGTGCCGCCGAACACGCCGACCTCTCCGCGGTCATCGACGAACTCCGCACGCACCGCGCGGAACATCTGACGCGACTGCGGCTCTACGAATCCTTCGAGAAGAACGACTACCCCGACCCGCATTCGCTGACCGGACGCCGCCTGCACCAGTACCTCGTGTTGCGCGGCGGTGTCCGCATCGAGGAGGGCTTCGTCGGCTGGTGTGACGAGGTCATCTCCGCACTCGACGACGAGAAGCGTCGAATCGACGCAGCGCCGAATCCGTCCCTCGGTTCCTGACCCCCGATTCATCCCCGACAATCCAGGAGAACGCCGATGTCAGCCCCATCAGCGAATACCAGCCCCGGCCAACAGAATCCCTACTATCCGCGACTCTTCGAGCCGCTGACCATCGGCGGCATGACACTGCGCAACCGCATCGTCATGGGTTCGATGCACACCGGTCTCGAAGACCGCGTCTGGGACACCGACAAACTGGGCGCCTACTACGCCGAGCGCGCACGCGGTGGTGCAGGACTGATCGTCACGGGCGGGTTCGCCGTCAGCCGCACCGGCCAGCTCCTGCCCTTCGCGGGCAAGATGACCAACACGCTCGACGCCAAGCGTCACCAACGCGTCACCCGTGCGGTGCACGAGGCGGGCGGCAAGATCGCGATGCAGCTCCTGCAGGCGGGTCGCTACGGGTATACACCACTCAAAGTGGCTCCCGGAAGCGAGAATTCGCCCATCCACCCGTTCAAGAACCTGCCGATGCCCGAAGCGGTCATCCGACACGTGATCCGCTCGTACGGGCAGGCAGCGAAGCTCGCGCGTCAGGCCGGATACGACGCCGTCGAGATCATGGGCGGCGAAGGCTATCTCGTCAATCAGTTCCTGTGCCCGCACACCAACGACCGAACGGACGAGTGGGGTGGGTCGACCGAGAATCGTCAGCGTTTCCTCGTCGAGGTCATCACCGAGATCCGACGCCGCGTCCCCCGCGACTTCCCCGTCATCCTGCGGCAGTCGATCGCCGACTTCGTCAAAGGCGGTCAGACCTGGGACGAGATCGCTCTCATGGCACGCAAGGCCGAGACGCTCGGCGTCGACGCCATCAACACCGACATCGGATGGCACGAGGCAGGTGTGCCCACGATCGTCACCTCGGTGCCGCGGGCCGCGTTCGTGAAGTTCACCGAACGGTTGCGCGACGAGGTGTCGATCCCGCTCATCGCGAGCAACCGCATCAACACTCCCGAGGTCGCCGAGGAGATCCTCGACCGCGGCCGCGTCGATGCGGTGTCGATGGCACGACCGCTGCTCTCGGATCCGGAGTTCCCGGTGAAGGCCATGACCGGGCGGGCCGACGAGATCAACACCTGCATCGGCTGCAACCAGGCATGCCTCGACCATGCGTTCGTCGGGAAGAAGGTCTCGTGCCTGCTCAACCCGCGCGCAGGGCGCGAGACCACGCTGACCCTCGGGGCCACGCGTCGGGCACGCAAGGTCGCCGTCATCGGGGCCGGACCCGCGGGGCTGTCGGCCGCCGTGACGGCTGCGCAACGCGGACACCGTGTCGAACTCTTCGAGGCAGGACCGACCATCGGCGGCCAATTCTCCATTGCCGCAAGAATTCCCGGTAAAGAAGAGTTCGCCGAGACGCTGCGTTACTACACCCGCCAGCTCGAACTCAACAACGTCCGGGTCCATCTCGAGGAACGCGTCGACGCCGAGCACATCATCGCCGCCGGATTCGACGAGGTCGTCGTCGCGACAGGCGTCACCCCACGCATGCCCGACATCCCCGGCATCGACCATCCGATGGTGATGTCGTATGCCGACGCCGTCCTCGGAGACCGTGAGATCGGCAAGCGCGTCGCCGTGATCGGTGCCGGCGGGATCGGCTTCGACATCACCGAGTTCCTCACCGTCGACGACTCGCCCACGCTCAATCTCAAAGAGTGGGAACAAGAATGGGGGGTGAGCGAAGATCTCGACATTCCGGGCTTCCTCACCACACCCCGACCGCTGCCGCCGATCCGCGAGGTCTATCTGGTGCAGCGCAAGCGCGGTAAACAGGGCAAGTCGCTGGGCAAGACGACCGGTTGGGTACACCGGGCGAGCGTGAAGATGAAGGGCGTCGAACAGATCTCCGGCGCCACCTACGACAAGATCGACGACGCCGGGCTACACCTGAGCTTTCGAGACGACGACGGCTCGGTGCGCGAGACGCGGCTGCTCGAGGTCGACAATGTGGTGATCTGCGCGGGCCAGGAATCGGTGCGCGATCTCGTCGACCCGCTCACCGTTGCAGGCGTGCGCACGCACGTCATCGGCGGCGCAGACATCGCCGCAGAACTCGACGCCAAACGCGCGATCCGCCAGGGCACGGAGGTCGCAGCGGGAATCGAATGATCCGATCGGTGCAAGCCGCGAACACCACGCCCGACCAGCTGGCAAGATGAAGCCGCTCACCTCTCGCAGAACAGAGGAACCGTGATGTCATCTCCTTTCGCCGAGCGTCGCTGGGGTTCGACGTCGAGCCCCCTGCGTCGGCCGATGACCGCACTCGCGAAGACCGGCGTCGGATCGTGGATGGTCCGCCGATCGGCAGGTATCGACCGGCGTCTGCTGCACGCGTCGAGCGGCAGGTTCACCGTCCTCGGCCCGATCGGTGCACCCACCCTGTTGCTGACGACAACAGGCGCCCGATCGGGGCTCGCGCGGACGTCTCCGCTGCTCTACGCACGCGAGGGTGCCGATCTCTTCGTCGTCGGATCCAATTTCGGCCAGGAGCGCCACCCGGCATGGACGTCGAATCTGCTCGCCAACCCCGCCTGCACCGTGAACACCGCGGGCACGGAGGTCGACGCCGTTGCCACGCTGCTCCATGGACCCGAACGCGAACGGATCTACCGCCTCTTCGAGCGCGACGTCACCGATGTCTACGCGGTGTACCGCGACCGTACCGACCGCGAGATCAGGGTATTCCGGCTGTCCGCGAGCTGACCGGCGACGGCCGGGACGGCGCCGACGGCGGCTACCATGGCCGCCATGCCCATTGCGTCCCCGGCCGCCTCCGCGCGAGCCGTCGTCACCGGCGCGTCGTCCGGTATCGGTATGGAACTCGCCCGCGAGCTGGCTCGTCGCGGACACTCGTTGATCGTCGTCGCGCGTCGCGGGGACATTCTCGAAGAACTGGCAGTGGAGCTGCGCACACAGCACGACGTGCAGGTCGAGGTACGGCCGAGTGATCTGTCCGATCCCGTCGCGGTGGAGATCCTCGCGGGAGAACTCGCCGAACGCGAGATCTCGGTGCTGTGCAACAACGCGGGCATCGCGACCTTCGGCCAGGTCGCTCAACTCGACGCCGAGTACGAGCGTGCCCAGGTCCGGCTCAACGTCAACGCCGTCCACAACCTCACGCTTGCGGTACTCCCCCAGATGGTCGCCCGCGGTTCCGGCGGAATCCTCATGGTGGGCTCTGCAGCGGGAAACATGCCGATACCCCACAACGCCACCTACGCGGCGTCGAAGGCATTCGTGAACACCTTCAGCGAGTCACTGCGCGGCGAGGTCTCCGGGCAGGGAGTCCACATCACGCTGCTCGCCCCCGGCCCGGTCCGCACTCACACACCCGACCCCGACGACGCCTCGATCGTCGACAAAATGGTCCCGGGCTTTCTGTGGCACAACAGCACCGAAGTGGCCAAGATGAGTCTGGATGCGTTGGAACACAACAAGATGCGGGTGGTTCCGGGCACCCTGTCGAAGGCGATGTCGGTCGCGGGCGGGTACAGTCCGCGCGCCGTCGTCGCGCCCATCGTCGGCACCTTCTACAAGCGCCTGGGACCCGAGTCGTAACACCGGGCGATACCGCCTCACCGAGGAGAGGACTTCGGATGCCGCTCGAGGAGTTGCTCCGCATCGGAACCCCACGCCCGATCGTGCGATGGGGCGATCCCGTGCTACACAAGCCGGCCCGTCTGGTGACCGAGTTCGACGACGCTCTGCACCACCTGATCGCCGACATGTTCGCCACCAACACCGCCGCTCCCGGTGCGGGCCTGGCTGCCGCGCAGGTCGGCGTCGACCTCGCCGCGTTCGTCTACGACTGCGGCGACGACACGGGCAGACGTCGGGTCGGGGTGATCTGCAATCCCGAGCTCGAGTTGCCCGAAGGTCGAGACAGAGAACTCGCCACTCTCGGCGAAGGATGTCTCTCGCTACCCGGTGCGCACGGAGATCTCGCTCGCCCCACGGTCGCGACCTGCCGGGGCGTCGATCACCGCGGCGAACCCGTGACCGTCACCGCGGGCGGAATCCTCGGACGATGCCTGCAACACGAGACCGATCACACGCACGGGATGGTGTTCGGCGACCGACTCACCACCAAGGCACGTAAACGACTCTTGCGCGACGCCGCCGAGGTTGCCGATCACTACCCCGACGACTGGCCCGTGTCGCCGAAGCGCTGACTCACCGTCGACGACGTCCCGTGCCGAAGATGGCGCGGCTGAACTCGCGCCCGGCCTGGCTCGCGGCATTGCGCAGGAAGCTCTGCATCGGCTTGCTGGTCAGTATCTCGGTGTTCATGCCCGGCTCCTCGGGCGCCGGAGCCGGTGCCCGAGGCGGCGTCGGCACCGGTTCGGGCGCTGGCGCGTCGGGCGACTCGTCGGGGGCGAGCATCTTGGCCGCGAGCTTTTCGTAGGCCGACTCGTTGTCGACCGGCGTCCCGTAGTGCGCGTACAACGGACTTGCCTTTGCCGCAGCGGTGATGTCAGTTGCTGCAACGGCTTCCATCGACGAGCGCGGTGCGCGGATCACCGTCCACGCAACCGGGGTCGGCGCACCCTTCTCCGAGAGCACGGTCACGATCGCCTCACCGGTCCCCAGCGACGTCAGCGCTTTGTCGAGCGCGTACACGTCGGACACCGGGTAGGTCTTGACCGTCTTGGTGAGCGCTTTCTGGTCGTCGGGGGTGAATGCGCGGAGCGCGTGCTGGATGCGCGCCCCCATTTGGGAGAGAACGTCGTTCGGGATGTCGGTCGGCAGTTGCGAACAGAAGAACACGCCGACGCCCTTGGAGCGGATGAGCTTCACGGTCTGCACCACCTGCGCGACGAATGCTTTGGACGCGTCGTTGAACAGTAGATGCGACTCGTCGAAGATGAAGACGAGTTTGGGCTTGTCGATGTCGCCGACCTCGGGCAGAAACTGGAACAGATCGGCGAGAATCCACATGAGGAAGGTCGAGAACAGCACGGGATTGGCCGCTTGGTCGCCCAACTCGAAGAGCGTGACGATGCCGCGCCCGTCGGGGGCGAGACGCAGCAGATCGGCGGGTTCGAGCTCGGGCTCGCCGAAGAACGTATCACCGCCTGCCGCTTCGAGATTCGTCAACGCGCGCAGTATCACCCCCGCTGTCTGGGTCGAGACGCCCCCGATGCCCTTCAGCTCAGGCTTGCCCTCGTCGCTGGTCAGGTACTGGATGACCGCGCGGATGTCTTTGAGATCCAGTAGGGGCAGCCCCTTCTGGTCGGCCCAGTGAAATATTAGCCCTAGGGTCGATTCCTGAGTGTCGTTGAGCCCCAACACTTTGCTGAGGAGAATCGGCCCGAATGCGCTGATCGTCGCGCGCACCGGGACACCGACACCCTCGGACCCGAGAGAGACGAATTCGACGGGGTATGCGGTAGCGGCCCAATCGTCACCTGTCTGCTGCGCGCGCGCCGTGATCTTGTCATTCGATACGCCCGGCCGACTGAGCCCGGACAAGTCGCCTTTGATGTCGGCCATCACCACGGGCACACCGTTGGCCGAGAGCTGTTCGGCGATCAGCTGCAGCGTTTTGGTCTTGCCGGTGCCCGTCGCGCCGGCGACGAGACCGTGGCGGTTCATCATCGCCAACGGGATGCGGACCTTGGCGGCCGAGTCGACCTGACCGTCCACCGAGACCGTGCCCAATTCGAGTGAGGTCGAGGTGAATTGGTATCCCTGCGCAATCGTTTGGGCTGCCTGGGTGGGATCGGTCATGAGCACGTCCTCTCGGAAATCACATGGATGGCCGAGCGCACGCCCACAGCCACTCCCCGTCGGTGTCTCGATGCAAACTGCATGATGTACAGCAGACAATAGTCGGTGCGTCGAGTTGGCTATGGTTGACAGGTGCAGGACAAATTGGTGTGGATCGATTGTGAAATGACCGGGCTCGACCTCGAAAAGGACAAACTGATCGAGATCGCCGCTCTTGTCACCGACAGTGACCTCAACATTCTCGGAGACGGCGTCGACGTGGTCATTCACGCCGACGACGCCGACCTCGATTCGATGCCCGACGTGGTGACGAAGATGCATGCGGATTCGGGACTCACCGAGGAGGTCCGGCAGTCGACGCTCACCGTGCCGGAAGCCGAAGCGATGGTGCTCGAGTACATCCGCAAGCACGTGACCACTCCGGGCGCGGTCCCGCTTGCCGGCAACTCGATAGCCACCGACCGTGGATTCATCGCCCGCGACATGCCAGAACTCGACGCGTATCTGCACTACCGCATGGTCGACGTCAGTTCGATTAAGGAACTGTGTCGTCGCTGGTATCCGCGCATCTACTTCAATCAGCCGGAGAAAGGCCTCGCGCACCGCGCGCTCGCCGACATACGGGAGTCGATCCGTGAGTTGCGGTACTACCGTGCGGCTGCGTTCGTGCCGCAACCCGGTCCGGACGTCGACGAGCTCGCGGCGATCGTCTCCGATCTCGGACCAGCCTGAACGCCCAGGTCACAGAACCGATTGGAGTTCGGAGCGTTCGAACCGCTAGAGTATGACCTTGGCTCTGGGACCCAGTGTTCTACCTGGGTTTCCGACGCCGATGGTGAGCGTAGTTCAGTTGGTAGAGCACCAGGTTGTGATCCTGGCTGTCGCGGGTTCGAGTCCCGTCGCTCACCCCGCAGGTCACGAAGCCCTGCCCACCCGATCCGGTGGGCAGGGCTTCGTGCGTTGTGCTGCACCAGCGGCTTCGGGTCCAGCCGTCTGTGGTTCGTTCGTACGAAAGTCGAGACATGAATCGATGAGTCTGCGCGAACGGCCGGCGCACCACATAACCTCCTGCTCGGGGAGTGTGACGCAGTCGTGCGCCAGCTCTCGATGACGCGCGGCCGCCGGTCGCGCGATGAGCCGGATCGGGGCTTCGATGCGTAGTTTTTTGACAGCGACGGCCATCGTCGGTGCAGTGGCCGGCACCTTCGCTGCCGCGTCAGCAGGGTCTGCAGCAACGGTGCTGACCGTGGCGGGAAACCAACTGGTGGTGCGCACGCCGATGAGTGAGGAGCTGCGAGGCCAGCTGTGCCTGCCACCGAACGTCTGCACCGTGGTCGCCTATCCGTCGGCCTCGATCGGTTCGGTTGCACTGCAACAGGGCGCGGTCAACCTGCAGAGTGCAATCGCCGCAACATCGGGCAAGAAGATCGTGATGGCCTATTCGCAGGGCGGGTTCGTCGTCACGATGTGGCTCAATGCCCACGCGCACGCTGCAAGCGCTCCGAGTCCCGACGACCTGACGTTCGTCGTGTTCGGAAATCCCCAGCGCGGCGTCGGCGGTGTCTCCACGGCAACTGGTGGAGGCTCGACACCCACCGACACCGCGTACCGGATCATCGATGTCAGCAGGCAATACGACATGGAGTCCGACTGGCCCGACAATCCCGGCAACCTGCTGGCCGTCGCCAACGCCGTGGCCGGCTACCTCCTGATACACACCGACTACACCGACGTCGACATCAACGATCCGAACAACTTGGTCAAGACGGTCGGTAACACCACCTATGTGCTGGTACCGACAGCCGACCTCCCGCTTCTCGAACCGCTGCGCAGACTCGGCCTCCACGCGATCGCTGATCAACTCCAACCCGTCCTCAAGCCGATCGTCGATTCCGCCTACGACCGCAGCGGATTCACCCCCGAAACCACTCCGGTTCTGCCGCTGCCCCCTCAGCAGGGCGCCGCCAGCGCCACGACGACCGAGCGCACCATGACCACCGCCGTCTCGAGCGCCACGGCGACCTCACGCGTCGCATCGGCGCCGGCGGCCGGTCCAACGACCCTCACGGCGACCGCTCCGACGGACTATTCACTGGCCCCACCAACAGCGGGATCACCGGTCCCGGACACCACGACCGCTGAGAAACCGACAGATACAACCGTCCACAGCCGCCCAGCCGATACCGCGGTCGGCGACGAGTCCGACTCGACGACGACGCATCCTGCCGACACTGGTGGACCGACGTCGTCGAGTTCCTCGTCGATCACTGATTCGGGCGACGCCACGACGCCCGAATCGGCGGGCCACGGAAACCCGGAATCGTCCTCCTGACACGAGCCCCTCGGATTTCCGACGGAACCTCGCCGTAACACGATCGTTCACCTACATGCTCTACGATCTGCATCCGTGCTGGAAGATCTGAACAAGGCTGCCAAGAAAGCGGGCCTACACGTCGCGCCCGGAAAAAAGAAGGACACCTACTCGGTGCGTAAGTCGAAGAGCGGCAAGCTCATCGCCAAGAACATCGACGCCGACGAGGTCAAGAAGATCATCAAAGACCGCAAGTGATTGCGCGTGCCGCCGCAACCGGCAGGCGCTGCGTTGCGGACTCCCGTGGCTGCAGGACACACCCGGTCAGCTCAGGTGCGCCAGTTGCCTCACCAACTCGTCGTGTTGCCCGGACTGCTCGGAGAAGCGCAGCGGCTTGACCCGCTCGACGAGAATCTCGCGGTCTGCTGCGGGCAGCAGCGACATCACCTCGGTGAGGAACTCGTCGAGCGGCATGGCCCACTCCGCTTCTGCCTGACCGGGCATGAGATCGGTCTGTACGGCGGGCGGTACGAGCTCCAGGACGTCGATACCTTTGTCCGACAATTGCATTCGCAGGCTCTCCGAGAGCGAATGGATGGCCGCCTTCGTGGCGCTGTAGGTCGGAGTGCCCACCATCGGCGTGAAGGCAAGGCCCGATGACACCGTGATGAACGTCGCCCCATCCTTGCCCGTGAGAGCATCGGTGAAGGCGGCGACGAGGCGCAGCGGACCCATGATGTTGGTGTCGACCTCGAGCTCGGCGGTCGCCAGGAAATCCGGGGTGGTCAGATCCTCCGGACGCATGATCCCGGACATCGCGACGACGACGTTCACGGCGGGAAAACGTTGGATCACCTCGGCGGCAGCTCGATTCACGTCGTCGGTGTCGGTGGTGTCGATGCGGACGGTCGCGATTCCAGGATTCTCGGCGGCGACCTGATCGAGCAGCGCCGCGCGTCGCCCTCCGATGATGACCGTGTTGCCCGCCTCGTGAAGTCGCAGTGCCAGTCCGAGCCCGATGCCCGAGGTGGCGCCCGCGATGAAGATGGTGTTGTCGCTGATGTTCACTGTCGTCTCCTCGTATGCGTGTAAGCCTGAATCCGGTGATCCGTGGACCTGTCGACGGTCAGTGAGAGCCGGCTGGTCGGGGATTCCGTGACATCGAGTTCACTCCTGATGCGACGCCCCGACAAGGCACCGGGCATCCCGGGACCCATGATCCCTGGTTGGCATGCGCTGAATGGGTCACCCTTGAATGATGAGTGAAGCACCTGTGCCCTCCACGAGAGTCCGGTGAGCACCGTCGACCGCGTGGGCCTCGCCGAGTTCCTCAGACGTCGTCGCGAAGCCCTACAACCCGCCGACGTCGGACTCGGCGCGGGACAGCGCCGACGAACACGCGGACTACGACGCGAGGAGGTTGCGACGCTGGCGGGCATATCGGTCGACTACTACACCCGGTTGGAACAGCAGCGTGGGCCGCACCCGTCGGAGCAGATGCTCACCGCGTTGGCGCGGGCATTGCATCTCACCCTCGAGGAACGCGATCATCTGTACCGTCTGGCCGGACACAGCGCACCCGACCGCTTGAGTCGCGACGACCATGTGTCCCCCGGCATGCTCCGCATCATCGACCGGCTCGCCGACACTCCTGCCATGGTGGTCAACAGTGCGGGCGAGACCCTCCTGCAAACACCATTGGCGATCGCACTCGTCGGTGACGACAGCGTGTTCACCGGGTTGAATCGGTCGATCACCTATCGCTGGTTCACGGACCCGGGTACTCGTGCACGCTTCCTGCCCGAGGATCACGCACTGCACGCTCGTGCGCATACCGCGAGGCTGCGTGAGGCCGTCACCCGTGGTGGATCGCAGTCGCGAGCCGCAACGGTTGCCGACGCACTGCTCGTCGAGAGTCCCGAATTCGCCGAGCTGTGGCACCTGCACGACGTCGGCACCCGGCTCACCGACACGGACAAACGGATCGTGCACGGCTCGCTCGGAGTCATCGAGGTGCAGTGCCAGACATTGCTGGATCCGAATAGCGTGCAAGCACTTCTGGTCTACACGGCGGTTCCCGGCACGCCCGACCACGAGAAACTCGCGATGCTCGCAGCGTTCGCCGACTGAGCGTCGGCCATGTGGCCGTTACGAAGACCCGAAGGCATGCACCAGATGCCGAGATCGTGGCGTCTCAAAGACTGCGGGAGATGATCTCCTTCATGATCTCGTTGGTGCCCGCGTAGATCTTCTGCACCCGCTGGTCCGCCCACATCCGTGCGATCGGGTACTCGTTCATGTACCCGTAGCCACCGAATAGCTGCAGACATTCGTCGGCGACAGCCATCGCGCGCTCGCTTGTCCACCACTTCGCCATGGCGACGGTCGGGATGTCGAGCCTGCCGTCGAGGTGCTTCATGATGCAGTCGTCTGTGAACACACGGGCGATCCGTGCCTCGGTGGCAACCTCGGCGAGTTTGAACTTGGTGTTCTGGAATCCGAAGATCGGCCGCCCGAACGCGGTGCGGTCCTTCGTGTAGGCAAGCGTGTGTTCGAGGGCGACCTCCATCCCCGCGGTCGACGCGACCGCGATGATGAGTCGCTCCTGCGGCAGTTGCTGCATCAGTTGGATGAAGCCCTGGCCTTCCTCGCTGCCGAGAAGATTCGACGTCGGCACACGAACCCCGTCGAAGAACAGCTCCGAGGTGTCCTGGCCCCGCTGTCCGACCTTGTCGAGGACGCGCCCTCGGCGAAAGCCCGGGCGGTCGGCCTCGACGAGCACCAGCGAGATTCCCTTGGCACCCTCGCTGACGTCGGTCTTGGCCACGACGATGATGAGATCGGCTTGTCCACCGTTGGTGATGAACGTCTTCGAGCCGTCGATGACATACTCGTCGCCCTCACGGATCGCCTTGGTCTTGACGCTCTGCAGATCCGAGCCGGTGCCGGGCTCGGTCATCGCGATGGCCCCGACCACCTCTCCCGACGCCATCTTCGGCAGCCACGTGCGCTTCTGCTCCTCCGACCCGTAGGAGAGCAGGTAGTGAGCGATGATCCCGTTGTGCAAGCTCGCGCCCCACGACGAATCGGCGATGCGGGCCTGCTCTTCGATCAACACGGCCTCGTGGGCGAAGGTTCCGCCGCCACCGCCGTACTCTTCGGGGATCGACATGCACAGGAGGCCGAGGTCGCCTGCCTTGTTCCACAGCTCACGATCGACATGGTGCTGGTCGATGTACTTCTCGATATTGGGTTTGATCTCCTTCTCGCAGAAACTGCGAGCCAGATCGCGCACCGCTGTCAGGTCGTCGGTTTCCCAGGGAGAGCGCTCGCCCATGCTTTACACCTCGATCGTCGGCAATCAGTATCACTGACGATCGTAACAGTGGTTGGTGTCACGATGAGCGCTAGGCGTTGCCCTTCGACCAGACCTCCCACGGCACGTTCCAGTCACCGAGGCCATCGGTCCCCGACAATGTGCCACCAGCCGTGTTCTTCACGATCACGGGGTCTCCTCGGAGCGTGTTCTGCATGACCCAGAGCGCATCGTCCGGACTCAGATTCAGGCATCCGTGGCTGGTGTTGGTGTTGCCCTGCGCCCACACCGACCACGGCGCCGAGTGGAAGAAGATGCCGCTGTAGGACATCCGCGTCGCATAGTCGACCGGCGTCCGGTAGCCGTCGGCGGAACCGACGGGAACGCCGTAGGTCGAGGAATCCATGATGATGTGGTCGTGCTTGTCGGAGACGAGGTACACACCGTTGTCGGTTTCGGTGCCCGGCTTTCCCATCGAGGTGGGCATGGTGCGGATGTCCTTACCGTCGCGGTTGAAGACCACCTGCTTGGTGCGGTCGTCGGCGGTGACGATCATGGAACGCCCGACCTTGAAGTCGGCCTTGAGGTTCTCCTGCCCGAAGAGGCCGTCGCCGAGGTCGATTCCGTAGGTGTTCACGGCGACCGAGACCGCGGTCCCCGGCTTCCAGTAGTCCTTGGGCCGCCAACGGACCTCGGTGTCGCTGATCCAGTAGAAGGCCCCCTCAACGGGAGGATTCGCGGTGATCGAGATCGCCCGCTGTGCGGCCTTGCGGTCGGGAATCGGTTCGTCGAACTTGACGGCGACCGGCTGTCCGACGCCGACGGTCTCACCGTTCGACGGCGTGAGGTACGCCTGTGTCAGATTTGCCGGCGCCCTGGTGGTGAAGGACACGCGCTTGGTGCTCGTCCCGCCGACACCCTTGGCGTCGGCCTGCACGGTGTAGTTGCGGCCGTAGCCCAGGGGTTCGGCGCTCGTCCAACGCGTCGCGTCCTCGCTGAGCGTGCCACGCAGAGGTGTGCCGTCCACCTTGTCGATACGCACGTTGGTCAGTGCACCCTCGCTGGCCTGCACCGTGATCGGTGCTCCCGGCTGAACGCCGACAGCCTGATCGACCAGCGGCCGCTCCGCCCATTCGGTGATCTCGAGGCCCGGCATGAGCAGGTCACCGAAGAGCGCCGAGCTCTGCACATTCTCGGAGTACTTGGCCGTCTGCGAGCACGAACTCAGCAGTGCGGCCACGGCAACCATCAGTCCGACGATCATCAAACCGTTCCGCCGGATACGACCGTTCCGCATGTGACTCCTGCCCCAAGTTTCACCGAGTTGCGGTCCCGTGTGCGGAACCGCGGTGTGTGGATCAAATGACTGTGCGCGAGAGCGCGCCACCAGTGTACGAGATATGCCGATTGCCCGAGTCGACCGACATGGCCAGTTGACCCCGGGCGCATACCGGTCTCACCGAAAACGACGATCGCCCCGGCCGAAGCCGAGGCGATCGCTTGTCGTTGTGCGCCATCAGGGACTCGAACCCCGAACCCGCTGATTAAGAGTCAGCTGCTCTGCCAATTGAGCTAATGGCGCTTGCCGTGCGAGAAAGAACCTTACAGGGTCACTGCGTCAGAAGTGAAATCGCCTGCTCAGAGCCTCTTCTCGGCCTTTTCTCGCACGGACGATCACGCGTTGCCCTTCTTCCAGACAGCCCACGGGACGTTCCAATCGCCGAGGCCGTCATCACCGGGCAGCGGTGGACCGACGGTGTTCTTGGCGATGACGACATCGCCGCGGAGCGCGTGGTTGAGGAACCACTCCGCGTTGTCGGGGCTGACGTTGAGACATCCGTTGCTGACGTCGTCAACTCCCTGATCTCCCAACGACCACGGCGCCGAGTGGACGTAGATGCCGCTGAACGAGATTCGCGTCGCGTCGTACACGGTCTCGCGGTAGCCGCCGGGCGAACTGACCGGGACGCCGTACGTCGAGGAGTCCATGATCACGCTCGGCTCCCGCTCGGCCACCATGTAGATGCCGTTGTTGGTGGGCGTCGAATCCTTCCCCATCGACGTCGGCATCGTCTTGACGACCTTGCCGTCGACCGAGATCGTGATGTTCTTGCTCTTGTCGTCAGCGACCGCGACGAAGCTCCGACCCACCTTGAAGTTGGTGTCGAGGTTGTTGCTGCCGTAGACGCCGCCACCGAGGTCGATGCCCTTGATATTCGCGGCGACGTGCACCTTCGTGCCCGGGGTCCAGAAATGTTCGGGGCGCCAGCGCACCATGCTGTCGTTGAGCCAGTAGAACGCGCCCTCGACCGGCGGGTCGGTGGTCACCGAGATCGCGCGCTGCGCATTGAGCTTGTCGGTGATCGGGGTGTCGAAGTTGATCGCGACGGTCTGGCCCACGCCGACCGTCTCGTTGTCCTGGACCACCGACGACGCGGATGCGAGCGAATCAGCGGACGCCGTGGTGAAGCTGATCTTTCGCGCGCCGTCACCCTCGACGCCCTTCGCCGCAGCGGTGAGCGTGTAGTCACCGCCGAAGTCGAGCGGTTGGTTCGAGACCCACGTGCCGCCGTCGGGCGACACGGTGCCCTGCACAGGGCCGTCGGGCCCGGAGACGACGACCGACGTGAGGCTGCCGTTCTGCGCGGCGACCTTCACCGGTGCGCCGGGCATGACACCGACCGCGTGATCGGACATCGGTCGATCGCGCCAGCCGGTGACGGAGATCGTCGGCTGCGCCAACGACTGCAGAGCGGGAGCGTTGGTGACGGTCTCGGGGTACTCGGGTGATTGCGAGCAGGCCGCCGCGCTGACGACGACGAGCCCAGCTGCGGCCAGAGCACCTACACGACGTCCACGCGAACCCCGGGACATCCGTTCACCGAACCCACCCAGGAGACGGGCACGAGTCACGCGATCACCTTGCGGGCGACGATCACCAACACGACAGCACCCGCGACGGCCAGTGACACCTTGACCGCGGGTGTGTTGACGAACGCGAGGGCCTTGGACTTCGCGTCACTTGCGAGCCGTTCCGGGCTCACCCGGACAGCGAGTTCATCGAGTGTATTGGCCAGGTCCTCGCGCGCCTGCACGATGTCCTGCTCGATACGGTCGGTATCGCCGGCCACAGTTGTCCTCCCAGACTGTCGAACTCCACTTGCGGACCAGCCGATCCGCGCCTTTCCGCATGACACCGCCGACGCGCGCGGGAACCGGAGCCGGTCACGAACGCGTCGACGGAGCAGACGATACGTCGAGACTACGTCATCACGACGTCGTGAGCCTCGTCCCGCGCGCGGCCGCCGCCCCGATGCCCGGATTGCCCGACTGCGGGTCGATTACCCGGCCGACCTGCTTCATCGGTTAGCCTGACCCCCATGTCTGGCACATCCCGTCTTGCCGTCGGCGACACCGCGCCCGGGTTCACACTCACCGATGCGCACGGATCGTCGGTATCACTCTCGGACTACGAGGACTCCAAGGTCATCGTCTACTTCTACCCCGCGGCGTCGACACCGGGGTGCACCAAGCAGGCATGCGACTTCCGGGACAACCTGGGAGAACTGGCCGGTGAGGGGATCGCCGTCATCGGCATCTCCCCCGACAAGCCGGAGAAGCTGGCGAAGTTCGCCGATGCCGAGGGTCTGACATTCCCCCTGCTGTCCGATCCCGACAAAGAGGTCATGACCGAGTGGGGCGCCTTCGGCGAGAAGAAGCTCTACGGCAAGACCGTGACCGGAGTGATCAGGTCGACGTTCCTCGTCGACCACGGAACCATCGCGCTCGCGCAGTACAACGTGCGTGCGACCGGACACGTCGCCAAGCTCAGGCGCGACCTGTCGGTGTGAACGCCGACGCGTCGGTGGGTCCCCAGCCGCTGGTCCCCCGCAAGCGCCCGACGCAGGAGCGCAGCAAGCGGAAGTTCTCCGCGATGCTCGCCACGGCGCGAGATCTCTTGACAGAGGTGGGGTTCGAATCACTCACCTGCGAGGAGATCGCCCTGCGTGCGGGCGTTCCCATCGGAACCCTCTACCAGTACTTCGCCAACAAGTACGTCATCGTGTGCGAACTCGACCGCCAGGACACGGTCGGGGTTCGCGAAGAACTCACCGCGTTCGCGTCCGAGGTGCCGTCACTCGAGTGGCCGAATCTGCTCGAGAAGTTCCTCGACCACCTCGCGACACTCTGGCGGGACGATCCGTCGCGACGCGCGGTGTGGCTCGCCGTCCAATCGACGCCTGCCACGAGGGCCACCGCGACGCTCAACGAGAGGGTGCTCGCCGAGCAGGTCGCCCGCCTGCTTGCCCCGTTGACGCCGTCGCAGACCATCAGGCGAGAGATGATGGCGCAGGTCCTCGTACACACTGCCTATTCGTTGCTGAGTTTCTCGGTACAGGACGGGCATGATCACTCGGCGACGGTCGACGAACTCAAGCGGATGCTCGCCGGCTACCTCCTCCTCGAGGAATCGACCGGGAACTGAGTCCCGCGGCGCAACGATCTCGCGCTGCGTCGCCCGCGGGCTCAACTCCCCTCGAGGATCGCCACTGCCGCAGCGGTATCCCCGTCATGCGTAAGCGAGATGTGCACTGTCGTATCCCGGAGATGCTCGGCGATCTCGCCTGACAATCGAATCGCCGGTCGGCCCCAGGTGTCGGTGACGACCTCGATGTCGCTGTGCCGGATCAGCGGCAGTAGTGGCGAACGCGAGAACCTGCTCACCGACCACGCCTTGACCACCGCCTCCTTCGCCGCCCATCGTGCGGCGAGATGGCGGGCGTCCTCACCCGTGCCGGTTGCCGCGTCGCGCCGCTCGCCCACCGTGAACCTCTCGACGAATGTGGTGCCCACCTGGTCGAGTTGGTCACCGAACTCCGGGATCGACACGACGTCGATCCCCACCCCGAGTACCGCCATCGCGTCAGACCCCATCGGATACTGCTGTGCCGTGGGCGCCATCGGACACGGCTGCGCCGTACGCGCCGTCGGCCGTCAGGCGGGCTGCCGGGTCGAGCAGCACACCGGCTTCCGCGTCGTGCTCGTCGACTGTGTCGTCGAGACGACGACCCGAGGGGCGTCGATATGCGGGCTCGCCACCACACATCGCGACCAGACGGCGTTGCGCCCCATCACGCTCACGACGCTTGGCCCGCTCGCGGTACTCCTGTGCCTGCTCCGCATCCAGCGTTGCGACAAAGGCTTCCGGGTGCACGACAGCGATCAGGCCCGATACGTGACCGAATCCGAGACTGGTGAGCAGGCCTGCCTTCAGCGGGAATCGATCACCGAGAGCGAGCGGTTCACGCGCCCACACCAGGTGCGGGTACTCACGCATCTGCTCGTCGACACAGTCGAGACTGCGGTTGGGCGGGATCACGCCGTCGCGCAGCACCTGGCAGAGGCCGATGAGCTGGAACGCCGCGGCACCGCCCTTCGCGTGGCCGGTGAGCGACTTCTGCGAGACGACGAACAACGGCGCTCCCGGCGTCCTGCCGATCGCGTCCGCGAGCCGCTCGTGCAGTTCGGACTCGTTGGGATCGTTGGCGCGCGTGGAGGTGTCGTGCTTGGACACCACCGCGACGTCGTCTGCGGTCACCCCCAGCGCGTTCAGCGCATTCGCCAGCGGGGACCCGAGGGCACCGCGGGCGGCTCCGAGCGCGCCGAGTCCCGGCGCGGGAATCGACGTGTGCACCCCGTCGCCGAAGCTCTGCGCCCAGGCAACCACCCCCAGCACCGGCAGCCCCAACTGCGCAGCCACGTCGCCCCGCGCCAGCAGAATCGTTCCGCCACCGGCTGATTCGACGAACCCGCCGCGTCGGCGATCGTTGGCGCGCGAGTAGCGCCGCTCGTCGATCCCACGGGCAGCCATCTTCGCCGACTCCGCGGTGGCCGACATGTCGCCGAATCCGACGATGCCTTCGATCCCGAGATCATCGAATCCACCTGCCACGGCGAACATCGCCTTGCCGAGGCGGATCTTGTCGACGCCCTCCTCGACCGACACCGCGGCCGTCGCGCACGCCGCGACCGGATGGATCATCGCACCGTAGCTTCCGACGTACGACTGGACGACGTGTGCGGCAACGATGTTGGGGAGTGCCTCCTGCAGGATGTCGTTGGCTTTCGCCTCCCCGAGGAGGGTGTTGACGTACAGCTCCCGCATCGAGGTCATGCCACCCATACCGGTGCCCTGCGTGTTCGCCACCAGACCGGGATGGACCCAGCGCATCAGTTCCGACGGGGTGAATCCCGAGGACAGGAACGCATCGACGGTCGCGACGAGATTCCACAGCGCCACCCGGTCGATCGACTCCACCATGTCCGGCGTGACGCCCCAACGGGTCGGGTCGAATCCGGTCGGGATCTGTCCACCGACTGTCCGGCTGAGTTCAAACTTGCGGGGTACGCGGATCTCGGTTCCGGCCAGACGCGTGACCCGCCAGTCGCCGGTGTCGGAGATCGGCGCGATCCGTGTCTTGTCGGGGTCGGCGGCAGCGAATGCTCGTGCCTGGTCCTCGAAACTGACCGTGAAGCTGAGGTCCTCGTCGAGGAAGATCGACGTGAGCAGCGGCGACGTGTTGTCGACCATCGCACCGTCGTCGGCGTAGCGGCGGATACCGCACCGTGCCACCACCTCGTCGTGGTAGCGCTCGGCGATGTCGGCCTCGTCGACCGGGTCACCGCTCTCGGTGTCGTACCAGCCCGGCTTGGGCGCGTCATCCCAGGCAACGAGACCGGTGTTCCACGCGAGCTCCAACACACCTGCGGCGCTGAGCTTTTCATCGACCTCCATCTCGAATCGGGTGCGCGACGAACCGTAGGGTCCGAGCTCACCCGCACCGACGATGACCACGAGGTCCTCGGGCGCGGCGTCGATCGATGGCCATGCGGGGGCCATACCCGTGACAGCCCGTGCCGGGGCGGGCAGCGCCGCGACCGTGGCAGTCTCGACGTCGTCCGCCTCAGCCGATTCCTCGACGGTCTCCTGATCGGCGGCCAATGCCTTGAGGTCGATGGAGGGATCGAGTCCTCCGGTGAAGTCGGCCAGGATCGCCGCGTCACGGGCAGCGATGCGCTGCTCGGGAACGCACAATCCGAGCAGGTTCTCCGCCATCTCGTCGGTGCTCCACGTCTGCACACCCGCGGCCTCCACGGCAGCGACCATGCCGTCGTTGTGCCCCATCAGTCCGGTGCCGCGCACCCAACCGATCAGCGCATGCGCGAGAGTGGTTCGCGCGCCCCAGGATTCCTCCGCCGACCAGCGCGTGACGAGTGCGTCGAGCGCAGCCTTGGCCTCTCCGTATGCTCCGTCTCCACCGAACATGCCGCGGTTGGGCGATCCGGGGAGCACGACGTGCAGGCGGGCTGCGATGTCGTGGTCCGCGCCGATCGCACACAGTCCGGCGATGAGCCGCTCGACCGACCAGAGAAGTACCTTCATCTCGAGTTCCGCACGAGCGCCGGCATCGGTGAGGTCTCCGGCGACCCGCGGGGCGGCGAACGGGAACAGCAGCGTCGGTTTCATGGCGGGCTTGATCACAGCCGTTGTGCCACCGATGTTCTCGGTCTGCTCACTGCCGACCCATTCGACGAGGTCGTCGACGTCGGTGTAGGAGGCCATGTTCGTCGGTGCGACCCAGAGTGCGGCGTCGTGGCGTGCGTTGTCGCGGTAGAGCTTCTTGTAGAAGGCGAGCTTGTCGGAGTCGAGTTTCGATGTCGTCGCGACCACCGTCGCGCCGCCCGCGAGTAATCCTGCGATCACACCCGCGGCGATCGATCCCTTGCCCGCGCCGGTCACCACGGCGACCTCGTCGGACCATGTACCCGCTTCCGGCGCCCCGGCTGCTCCGGCGATCGCGCCGAAGATCTGAGCGTGCACGGCTTCTCCCGCGGCACGGGCCTTGGCCTGCCACCACGTGGCGTGCTGCGCGACGGTCTGTCCGGCACCCGCAAAGGAGTCGACGACGGCGTCGTGGTCGTCGAGATCGGTGTCGGCGGTCAGCCAGATGCGTACCAGGTCCTCACGACTCGTCGCCCACCGGTCGTCGACCAACACGATCTTGTCGGCATCGAACGCTGGCGCGACTGTCCGCGCCCAATCGGACCCCAGTTCTGCGCTGACACGCTCGGCGAGCGCGGAATCCACACTCTCGGCGAGTTCGGGTGCGGTCTCATCCTCGGTGAGTCCCAGCTTGGCCAGCACGGTGTACGCGGCCGACGCCAGCACACCGCTGCGTCCCGTGAGCTGCTCGGTGAACTCGCCCAGCGCGGCGGCGTCGACCGTTGCGCCGCCACCACTCTCCGACGCCGGCTTGGCGACCGCGATTCCACGCGAGGCCCCCACCGCGGCGACTGCACGGTCGATCAGCGCGTCGAGAGCGTCCGTGTTCGCGAGCGGGCCATCGAGCAGGTCGCCGAGCTCGCCACCGCGAACACTAGCCCCGTCGCGCGTGCCGAGCGCGAGTGCGACGGTGGTGTGCAGACCCCAACCGGAGCCCAGTTGCCACACACCGGTCACCCGATCGGCGATGTATGCCTGACGCTTGCCGACGGGGCCGAGTACCTTGCGTACCTGGTCGGAGACCGCGTCGGTGAGCACAGCACCCAACGGCCGGTAGCCCCGCGCGAGGCTGTCGACCGTCGCGGCGAGTGCGACCATGTCGGCCTCTGCGGCGCCGTCTATCGCGCCGAGCCCGAGCTCGCCGCCGATGTCGAGGAGCAGCTGGTTGCGCCGCGACGACACGCCGTCGCACAGCGCCTCGATGGTGTCGGCGGCGCCGATCTGCTCCGGGCGGATCTTGGTCCAGAGCGCCACAACAGCACGCACCGCGTCCGACGGGCCGAATGCGATGTCGTCGGGCCGTGGCGCACCTGCAGGCGCGGTGGGCGCGACGGGCGCAGCAGCTGACGGGGCAGCCTGCGTGGGCGTTGCGGACTCGGGAGCAGCGGACTCGGAAGCAGCCTGCGCAGGGGCTTCGGAGACGGGCTCGTCGTCGAGTTCTTGGCCGGCGTCCTTGGCGAGGATGACATCGGAGTCGCGCTCCAGATTCACCACTTCCGTTGTCGCGGAGCTGTAGTCGTCGAGTTTGAGTGTGTTGGTGGCCAGGCCCGCGAGCGTCGGTGCGCCCTTGAGCCCGATCTCGACGAAACGTTGGATGCCCAACCCGCCACGCTCGGCCCCGCCGAACAGGAGGTCCTGCGTCTCGATCCAGCGCACGGGGCTCGCGAACTGCCAGGCGAGCAATTCGATCAACAGGACTCGTGCGAGGCCTGCGGGATCGGCTGCACGGGCGTCCCAGTCGGCGAGGACGGCATCGAGCGGCTCGGACGGCACCAGGGCCGCAACCTCTTCGACGAATGCCCGGTCAAGGGTGAACAGACGCGGCACCAGGTTCGGGATGTAGTGCCCGACGAGGATGTCCGGGTCGATACGCTCGGGCAGCAGTTCGTCGAGCTTGCCCCGGAATTCCGGTACTCCGGCACGCAGCACCGTCGAGTGGAACGGGACGTCGATCCCGGGGACGAGGATGAAGGATCGTTTGCCACCGAATTCGGTTCGACGACGCTCTATTTCGGCTTCGAGGTGCTCGAGGCCGCGCACGGTGCCCGCGATCGCATACTGCGAGCCGAGCAGATTGAGGTTGACCACCTCGAGGAACTCGCCGATCGACTCCCCGACCTCCCCGACGAATGACTCGACGTCGGCGTCGGCGAGACCGAACTGGCTGGGACGAATCGCCGCCATGCGATAGTCGCTGCGTCCGAGATCATCTCGGGGAACCAGATGGTGCATGGCCTCACCACGCTGGAAGACCACCTCCAGTACCGCTTCGAGGGGAAGGACTCCCGCGCATGCGGCCAGCGCGTTGTACTCACCGACCGAGTGTCCACAGGTGATCGCTCCGTCGACGAAGCCGCCGGCCTCCTTGAGCTCCGCGATCTGCGCGACACCGAGCGTCGCCATGGCGACCTGGGTGAACTGGGTCAGGTACAGCACGCCGTCCGGGTGGTTGTAGGTCGTGCCATTGGCCACCAGGGTCGTCGGATTGTCGCGCACGACAGCCAGAATCGAGAAGCCGAGCGCTGTGCGCGTGTGCTTGTCCGCGCGATCCCAGACCGCCCGGGCCGCCTTGGAGCGCGATCGGGCGTCGAGCCCCATGCCCTTGCTCTGGATTCCCTGTCCCGGGAATGCGTACACGGTGCGCGGCGCGGCGAGAAGACCCGTCGCACTCATCACCAGGGTGTCGCCGACCTTACAGGTCACCTCGACGACCTCGCGGCCGTGATCGAGTCCGACGCGGTCGACGCGGACCGAGATCGCGTCGCCGGTACGAACCATTCCCAGGTACCGCGCCGTCCACCCGATGATCGGTCGCGGCGACGGAACCCTGTTACGCGAATCGGCCGCGGTCACCACATGCTGGGCAGCTGCCGACAGCCACATCCCGTGCACGATCGGCTCGCCGAGCCCGGCGAGTTTGGCCGCCGACGAATCCGTGTGGATCGGATTGCGGTCGCCGGACACCGCTGCGAACGGACCCATGCGGGTGGGAGCGGTGAGGGTGGCGGTGCGCAGCAGCTTGCGGGTTGCCGTCGACTCGTCTCGGGTGGCGCCCCCGGCGCGCTGCGGATCGTCGAGGTCGGCGTCACCGACACGACCGCGGATCGCGAATCGTTCTGTCATGCGGGCGATGTCGCCGTCGGGACCCGAGATCTCGACGTCGACATCGATGACTCGTCCGACCGAGGTGTCGCGCACAGCGCCGGACCGGGCGACCACGGTGAGTTCTGTGTCGTACCCGGGGATGACGCCGAGGATCTCGATGGTGTGGTCGAGGTGGACGAGATCGAGCAAGCCCTCGACAACGGGCACCCCGTCGTCGGTGGTGGCAGCGCCGATCACAGCGAAAACACTCGGCCAGCAGGCCCCGACGAGGGTGTCGGGCACCGCGAATCCGAACGGTTGCGACGGCGTCACGGCATGCAGCTGTGCGGGCAGCGTGTTGGCGGTCACCACGGCGTGGTCGGAGACGCCGTCGGCGCTCCAGTCGACGCGGGTGATCGCGACACCGTCGACGACCTCGGCGAGGCGTCCGCCTGCGGCCACGGTGAGGATCTCACGCATCGCTCCCGCGGCATCGGCCCGCTCGACACGCGGACTGCCCCCGTCGGCGATGCTGCGGTCGACACGCAACGGAATGCGTACGGACGATCCCGAGATGGGCACCACGAGGTCGAACCTGTCCTCACCGTAGTGTTCGAGGACGGCACCGGTTGCCGCGTGTTCGGCCCGGTCCTCCGAGCACACCTCCCACGACTCGCGATCACCGAGCAGCGCAACCGGACTCGGCACGATGCGGCCGGCCCATGAGACGTCGTCGGCGCTCAGCACCGCGCCGAGAAGACCTGCGTTCGGCGTTCCGGATTGCTTGCGAGCGGTGACGGATTCGGCGGTCACGCCGTCGGCGGTCAGATCGTCGACAACCTTGGCCTCGAACCGGTCGAGAAGCGCTCCGACCGGTTCGTCGACGCGCGTGATACCGGAGACGGCGACCGGACCCGGGATGATGCAGACGGCATCGGCGCCGTACCGCGCGTCGTGCGCCTGCCACAGGGAGTCGCTTCGCCACCAACGACGAACGTCCTTGTCGATGACGGGCACGAAGTTCACCGGTTTGCCCGGGGTGCGGCACAGGCCGAGGAAGAAGGCGACGTCCGCCGGATGCAGGATGTCGCTCTCGATGTCGGGGTAGACACCACCGAGCGCATCGATCGCCGCATGCGGATCGTCTGTCGTGGCGATATCGGCGAACATCGTGGGCACCGGCCCCGAATCCTTCGGGTGCATGCGCGCCTCGGTGCGCTGCAGCATGTCGACGAACCGCTGCTGCCAGGTGATGTCTGCCCACGGAACATGGTCGGTACGACCGTCCCCCACCGCCAGGTCCGCGTAACGGTCGAGCCATTGCCGGTAGGTCATGGTGTCGACGTCGCCGAAGTACGGCTTCGCGGTGGGCGACATCGCTGCCACGATCTCGTCCCGTCGCTTCGCAACGGCATCCGAATCACCCGCGACCTCGTCGAGCAACCGACCGCAGCGTGAGGCCGCGTTGTCGACCTCGTGGATGTCGGCACCGAGCTGGCTCCGGCCGGAAGCCATTCCGTTGGCAGCCCTGCCCGCACCGATCCACTCGTCGACGCCCTCGGTGTCGACG
>NZ_BAFB01000153.1 GCF_000248075.1 Gordonia otitidis NBRC 100426
TCGTCGGCTCGCTCAGCCGTCCTCGGTGACGGCCTGGATCCGGGCGAAACGGATCCCATCGCGGCGTCCTGACCGGCAGTCGGGATTTTTTCTGCACCAATTTTCGACGTGACGTGATGGCCACCACACCCTATGTGACCTGCGTCGCTTCCGTTTCGAGCCGGTAAAACCGGCGTTACGAAGCGCTGTGCTGCATCTTCAGGTGTTGACCTCTTAGCGCTAAGGCTTTAGAACTGTCTTAGCGCAAAGATAAACAGGCAGCGCTAATCAGCCAGAGCCTCTCCAGTTCGAGCTCTCCACTAGCGAAACGGAACTCCTCGTATGTCACTCGTTGCGAGCGTTGACGAAGCCCCCGGGATTCTCCCGGCCGGCGTCAACCCCGGCCACGACCTCGCCGACCGCATCTACGTCGCAGGACGGTGGCAAACCGGTACCGGTGCCCTGATCGAATCGGTCGACCCGTCCAATGGGCGTGTCTTCGCAACTTTGCACGGCGCAACCGTCGACGACGTCGACACCGCAGTACGCGAGGGTCTGAACGCCGCCACCACCAGCGGATGGGCGACGATGCTGCCGCACGAGCGCGCGCTGGTCTTGCATCGCATCGGCGCCGCCATCGACGAGAACCGTGACCGGATCGCCGCACTGCAGACTCTCGATACCGGCAAGACCCTTGCCGAGACGCGTGCTCTGGCCGGTAGCGCCGCCAACACATTCCGCTATATGGCCGCGGCATTGGAGACGATGGACGAGGCGCTGACCACGCCGCGCGGACCGTGGATGACCTTCTCCACTCACTCAGCGATGGGCGTGATCGGCGCGATCACCCCGTGGAACTCGCCGATCGCCTCCGACGCGCAGAAGATCGCACCGGCGCTGGCGGCGGGCAACGCCGTTGTCAGCAAGCCGCCGGTGTGGGCGCCGTGGGTAACTCTGCTGCTCGCCCGGTTGTGCGAGGATGCCGGCCTGCCCAAGGGTCTGCTGTCGGTGCTCCCCGGGCCCGGCCGCACTGTCGGCGAGGCGTTGGTCCGGCACCCCGAGGTGGCCAAGGTGAGCTTCACCGGAGGCACCAGCACCGGGCGACATCTCGCACACGTCGCCGCTGAGAAGCTCATGCCGATCACGCTGGAACTCGGGGGAAAGTCTCCGACAATTGTTTTCGACGACGCAGACGTCGAGAAGGCGCTGCAGGGTGTGCTCTACGGCATCTTCTCGTCGAGCGGCCAAAGCTGCATCGCCGGGTCACGAATCTTTGTGCAACGCAATATATTCGAACAATTCACCAGTGATCTGATCGCACGTGCTGGACGGCTGCGACTGGGGCCGGGGACTGGCCCGACCACCGACGTCGCGCCGATGATCGCACGGGCACATCGTGATTCGGTCGCCGCGATGGTCGACGCCGCAGTCGCCGAGGGGGCACAGGTGCTCTGCGGTGGTGCGGTTCCGACAGATCCCGCGCTTTCCGGCGGCCACTACTACCCGCCGACCGTCTTGGCAGGGGTCGACAACGCCGCCACCATCTGTCAGGAGGAGGTATTCGGGCCGGTCGCCGTGATCCTCCCGTTCGACGACGAAGCCGACGTCATCGCTCAGGCCAATGACACCGTTTTCGGTCTGGCCTGCGGCATCTGGACCGAGGACTACCGTCGCGCGATGCGGATCGGGGAGGCGATCGACGCCGGCACAGTGTGGGTGAACACCTACAAGCAGTTCTCCATCTCGACGCCGTTCACCGGCCTACGCGAGAGCGGCCTGGGCACGGAGAAGGGGCGAGACGCCATCCGGCAGTACTCCGATCAGAAGAGCTTCTACCTCGACCGTAGTGACACACCGATGTCCTGGGGTTGTCCCCGCTGACCCGGCCCGGCGCCGATCCACCCACTGAAAGGAACCAAGCCATGAGTACCACCGCAACAGACACGACCACTCCGGCTCACCCCTACAGCCCCGCATACGCCGTCGCAGGTTTCGGGTTTGTCTCCGGCGCACTGTCTGTCGACGAGAGCGGGGTCGCCGTCGACGGCATCGAGCCTGCTCTCGATGCAGCCATCGCCCGCCTGTCCGAGCGTCTCGCCACCATCGACATGACCCTGGGCGACGTCGTCAAGACGACGTACTTCGTCACCGACGTCACACTGCGCGATGCCGCGAACCGTCACTACGAGAGGATCTTCGACGCGCCGCGGCCGGCACGTTCCTTCGTCGAGGTGGCGGCACTGCCGTACGGCGCCACGGTGGAAATCGAAGCCATCGCACACGTCGCCTGACCGATCTTCAGGTCCTTCGGACAACGACGTCCGGCGGACACCGCTCGACCATCAACCGAAACAAGAAGGGACACATCATCATGACTGCTCCAGAGAAAGCCGCCGTCGATCTCGAAGCACAAATCGACTCTTGCATCGCCAGCCGCGAGACGCGCTATGAGGACTGGGACACCCTGGGCTTCCAGGCCGCCAAGGGCGGAGACCGCTTTAAACGTGCGCAGATCCGCTACATCGGTTCCGGTGCCACCGGCAACCATGACGGGGACAACCGCACCTTACCGTCCGAGCATTTCACCTTCTCGAACATGCGGCTGCCCGTCGGCGCCGTGGGTCCCGAGCATACCCACCACGACGTCGAAGAGGTGTTCTTCGTTCTCGAGGGTGAGCTCGAGGTGGCCGTGCACGATCCCGAGGATGGCACTCGAAAGGCTGTGCGCCGCCTCGGGTACCGCGACCTGATCCGCGTGCCTGCTGGTGTTCCGCGCAGCCTGGCCAACGTCGGTGACACCGATGCCCTGTTCTGCGTGATCATCGGCTCCAGGAAGCCGGAACTGCCCACCTACCCGCCGAGTTCGGAGATGTTCGGCGTCACCCGCTGACCCCGACACCAACCGCTCTGTAGAACCGAAAGGATCGTCCGATGAGCGCCGAGAACACCAGAGTCCTTCGCGTCCAACAGAAGACGTGGGAAGCCGACGGCATCACGAGTGTCACTTTGGTCGATCCCACAGGCGCGGACCTACCGGTCTGGGAGCCGGGGGCGCACATCGCGCTGCACCTGCCCGGTGGTCTGATCCGCGAGTACTCGCTGTGCTCGGATCCGAAGGACACGTCTCGCTGGACGGTTGCGGTTCTGCGTGCCGAACAATCACGCGGCGGCAGTGTGCTCGTCCACGATCGGTTGTCGGTTGGTGCTGAAATCACCGTCGACGGTCCCCGGAACGCTTTCGCCATCGACGGCGAAGCCCGCGAGCACGTGCTCGTGGCCGGGGGCGTCGGCATCACCCCTATCATCGCAATGCAACGCAGACTCGCTGCCGACGGCAAGCGGTGGCGGATGCTCTACGCCGGAAGGTCCCGGAGGACCATGGCCTTCGTCGACGAGGTTGCCGCCCAGGGTGATTCGGTGACAATCCATGCCGACGACGAGGTCGGTGGACACCCAGACCTGCGCGCGCTCGTGGGGGCCGTCGAACCCGGTGCTGTCATCTACTGCTGTGGTCCGGCGCCACTTCTCGACGCGGTCGCCGCGCATGTGCCCAAGGGCTCAACGCTGCGCACCGAACGATTCGCCGCACCACCGGCTCCGGTTACAGACGGAGCCGAGACCGCCTTCGACGTTGTCCTCGAACGCACTGGTCAGCGAGTGAACGTCGGCTCCGCCACCTCCGTTCTCGATGCATTGCTCGACGCAGGCGTCGACGTACCGAGTTCCTGCACCGAGGGCATTTGCGGAACCTGCGAAGTGGGCGTCATCAAGGGTGATGTCGACCACCGTGACTTTCTGCTCAGCGAAGACGAGCATGCGGCGAATCAGACCATGTTTCCGTGTGTATCCCGTTGCCGCTCTGCCGAACTCGTGCTCGACCTGTAGAAAAGGACACCATCGTGCTCTACTCCCAGATGCCACCCGTCGCCGCTTCCCCGGTGTGCAGACTGCGCGGACTGCGGTCCGTCGCACTCACCGTGCCGGATCCCGAAGCCTCTCGCGACTTCTACCACGAAGTGTGGGGATTGAGCACCGTCGACGAAGACGGGGACCGGTTCTGGCTGCGCGCCACCGGCTCCGAGCATCATGTGCTCGACCTGCGCTCCGGTGAACAGAACGCGCTGGGCGGCATCAGCTTCGCACTCGGCACTCCGCAGGAGGTCGACGATGCCGGGCGCGCTCTGGACGCTCTTGGCATCCCGCTGCTGCGCGCACCCGGCATGCTCGACGACGCAGGTGGCGGCTACGGCCTTGCACTCGTCGATCCGGAAGGGCGGGTCATCGAACTATCGGCCGACACATTCGCGGTCACCGCGGCCGAGCCTGCCGGCCGACGGGCGATACCGCGCAAGATCGCTCACGTGGTGCTGAACACCACCGACATCGAGCGCACGTCGCAGTTCTACACACAGGTACTGGGCATGCGGATCTCGGACTGGTCAGAACGGCAGATGGCATTCCTACGCTGCAACTCCGACCATCACGTGATCGCCCTCAACCAGGCGCCATGGCCGTCGATTAACCACGTCGCCTACGAGATGAGTTCACTCGACCACTTCATGCGCGGCATCGGAAGCCTGAAGTCGCACGGCATCGCCCCGCAATGGGGCCCAGGCCGACACGGCCCAGGCGACAACACCTTCTCCTACTTCACCGACCCCGCAGGCCTGGTGTGTGAGTACACCTCCGAGGTTGCACAAATTGACGAGGATGCATGGCTGTGCCGCACCTGGCGGCGCACCCCGGAGCTATCCGACCAGTGGGGTACGGCCGGACCGCCCACCACCACGGTGCGGTCGGCCATGGCCGGTATCGCCGATCTCGGTGCTCGCGCGTTGGTCACCCCGCGCGACCCCGACTACTTCTACGGTGCGCCGGCAGAGTTGGCGGGTGTGTCGTGACGTCCACTGTCGCCGGCCCACTGCACGTGGTGCGATATCCGGCCCAGGGCGAGAGCCGTTGCGACACCGCGGTTGTACTCCTGCACGGCATCGGTGGCTCTGCGGCATCGTGCGCACCGCTGGCCCAGTGGCTCGCCGCTGTCGGAATTCCGTCCTGGTGTGCCGACGCCCCGGGCTACGGGGCTTCGCCGGACCCGAGGCCGGGTGTCGACGTGGTCGACGACGTGATCGAACAGCTCGATGAACTGTCCGAAGCGCGCCCCGCGGTGCTCGTCGGAACCTCGTGGGGTGGCGTGGTCGCTGCGTCGGTGGCGCTGCGTAGACCTGACCGGGTCGCCGGGCTGGTGCTCGCCGACAGCACTCGAGGCTCGGGGACCACGCCACAGAAGGCGATGGCCATGCGAGCGCGTATCGAAGAACTCGCCGACTCGGGTGCCCACGCGGTTGCGATGGCTCGTGCCCCGCGGCTGGTCGCGCCGACCAGTGATCCGTTGGTCGTCGATGCTGTGCGTACGGCGATGGCAGGGCTGCGGACATCCGGTTTCGCTGCAGCAGCAGAGTTCATGGCGTCCACCGACCTCGGGCCACGACTCGCTGAGATCGCCTGCCCAACAATGGTGCTCGTCGGAGAGTATGACACTGTCACGGGCGTTGACGAGGCCCGTCTGCTGGCGGAGCGCATTCCGGGCGCGCAGTTGCACATCATCGCCGACGCCGGCCATGTTGCGATCCAGGAACAGCCCATCGCCAGCGCTGCCCTCATCGCCGACTTCGTGAAAGGCCTGCCATGACCGGCACCACCGTCCAGGACATCACCGGTGCGGCGGGCACCGTCGTCGTCACCGGCGGCGGGCGCGGCCTCGGCTATGCCATTGCGGAGAAACTCGGCCGCGACGGTCATCGAGTTGTGATCGCCGAACGTAACCCGGACACCGCGGCGGCGGCCGAAAAATCTCTGTGTGCAAACGGATTCGATGCGGTCGCAGTGGTCACCGATATCGCCGACGTCGCGTCAGTCTGCGCCCTCGCCGAGCGCCTCGAGCGCTCGGGGGATCAAGTCGTCGGACTCGTGAACAATGCCGCCATCGCCGACGGGGTCGGCGGAGCGACCTTCTTCGAACTCGCCGACGACGAGTTCGACCGTCTGACCAACGTCAACATCCGCGGCACCTGGTCGGTGACGAAGTATCTGTGGCCGCTGCTCTCGGCGAGTCAGGGTGCGATCGTCAATATCGCGTCCGACGTCGCCATGTACGGTTCGCCGCGGCTCGTGCACTACGTATCGTCCAAAGCCGCAGTCATCGGTATGACGCGCTCGATGGCGCGCGACGCCGGCGAGTACGGCGTTCGCGTCAATGCTGTGGCGCCGGGGTTAATCCGAGTGGAGGCCACCACAACGGTGCCTGACGAGCGCTATCGCACTTACTCGGAGGGACGTGCACTCAAACGTGAACAGACCCCTGAGGACGTGGCGGGGGTCGTCCGCTTCTTGCTCTCCGACGATGCGGCCTTCGTCACCGGACAGACCATCGTCTGCGACGGCGGATTCATCTTCCGCTGACGTCGCACCAGTCCATGGCTCTCGGCCGAGCCGATCTCGTCAACCGTCAACAGCCCACCAAATAGTCACAGCCCACCAGGAGAACCCCATGGACCTGCAACTCGCCGGTCGCCGGATTCTGATCACCGGCGCGAGCTCCGGAATAGGACTCGCGACTGCCACGATGCTCGCACATGAGGGCGCCCGGCTCGCGCTCTGTGCTCGTGACGAGGAGCGCCTTCGAGCCGCCATCGCAGAGATCGCGGAGGTCGCCGACGTGGTCACCGCTACATGCGACGTGACCGATCGCGCTTCGGTCGACACCTTTGTAGGCACCGCCGTCGACCACTTCGGCGGGACGCGATCTCGGCGCATTCGTCGACGATCCGTGACGCGAAAGACGTTGCCGCCGAGCTCGAGACGGCTATCGAGAAGATCGGGACGGCGCCTACCGGGCCGGCCAGCGTCGAATGGCCAACCGATCTGCAGTACTTGGCCTCGCCGGAGGGTCAGCGCCCGTTCGACGTCACCGTAGATGAGGCCGTCACCCCCGACCCCGACGCTGTCGCGCGTGCTGCATTGCTTCTCGCCGACGCGAAGTCGCCGCTGATCTGGTTAGGTGGTGGTGCAGCGAATGCCGCAGCGGAGATCACCGATCTGGCTCATCGTCTGGGCGCAGGTGTGCTCACGAGCAACTCGGGCCGCGGCATCATCCCGGAGACCGACGACCTGGTGATCGGCAATTTCGCCACCACACCGGCTGTCCGGGCGTTGATCGAGGACGCAGATGTTCTCCTCGCCGTCGGTACTCACTTCAGGTCCAACGAGACCGCGTCGTATCGCCTTGCGCTGCCGAAGAATCTGATCCAGATCGACATCGAGGGGAGCACTGTCGGACGGGTGTATCCGGCAGCCGTCGGAATCGTCTCCGACGCGAGGGATGCCCTGGCCGCCATCGCCGACCAGGTCACCACAGCCGCCGCACCCTCGACATGGCGTGACCGGGTCACCATGGTTCGTCACGCAGTACGCGACGACCTGACCTCTTATATCGGCGGCTATGCGGAGATCTGCTCGGCGATCCGCGCAGCGCTGCCCGCGGAGTCGGTCATCGCCCGCGACGTCACCATCCCGTCGAGCCAATGGGGTAACCGCTTACTGCCGATCCTGGACAGGGGCACCAATGTCTTTCCGCTCGGCGGCGGAATCGGTCAGGGGCTTGCCATGGGTATCGGCGCAGCACACGCCCGACCAGACGTGCCCACGTTGGTGATCGCCGGTGACGGCGGACTTGCGGTGCACCTTGGTGAGCTCGCGTCGCTCGCAGGCTCAGGAGCTCACGTCGTCGTCCTGATTTTCAACGACGGCGGGTATGGAGTCCTCCGAAATATGCAGGAGAAAAACGGGTTTCGCAGGTCCGGTGTCGATCTGTTCACCCCGCGGTTCGATCTGCTCGCCGCGTCGATGGAGATGCCCTACCACCTTGTGAAAGGTGCCGGGTCGATCGCCCAGGCTCTCGATGCAGCCGTTGCGCACCACGGTTCGTCGATCATCGAAGTAGACGTCGAGGCGGTCGTTCCGGTGCCGGGGCCGTTCGTCCCGCCCGTACACGTTCCCGAACAGCCGAAGGCCAACTGATGAGCGCGAAGAAACTTTGGTGGGATGACGGCGCTCAAGCGGCCGTGCTGGCGGGTGAAGCAGTTCATGTGTTCGCGTCCGGTGAGGATGTCGCCGATGCGATCACGCTTGTCATCGACCACCCCGACACCGTGCTGAGCCTGATCCTCGCGGAGCCGATCTTACTTGCGGAATCGACAGCGAAGCTGTTGTCCGCTGTCGCAGTGCCCACGCTGGTGCTGGCGTCCGCGCCGTCACCGGACACCGACTTATCCGCTGCGCAGAAGATCGCCGGCGACATCGAGAACGGTGTGTTCGTCATCATCGACGGCGCACTCAAGCCCGTTCAGACCGAGAGCCGAGAGTCGTTCACCGAATGGAGCTCGTCCTTCGTCGCCATCGCTGAGGGACTTGCTGCCCGGGACGGCCGCCTGCTCACCCCACCCACCCCTCTCCTCGAAGGAGTCCTCCAATGATTGCTCGCACAGCCCAGCGAGAACCGTATCTCGAAGTGCACCAGAACCATCCGGAACCGATCACGCCGTACGAGGCAAAGCTCGCTGGGACGCTCACAGAGATTTTCTCCGGCGGCGCAACGACTCTCGCCGAGGTCGTCGAAGGATTGAACAACTTGGGACTGCACGCACCCGACGGAGGGTCGTGGACCGACGAGAATTTCCGCGCCGAGATGCGCCGATTGGGGAAGTGACATGACCACCACCGAGAACACCACCGCCGCTCCGGACGCAGTCGGAAATCGCACCGTGACTGCGCGTTCGGCGGGACGTAACCGACCGACATATGCCGTCGGTGCCCGTCGGCACCTCGACGCCGACGAGATCGCCGCCACCGGGCTGCGCGACCGCTGGTACCCGATTCTCCCGTCGCACATGGTCCGACCGGGAGAGGTCGTCCCGGTTCGGCGCCTCGAGGTGGACTGGGTCTTGTTCCGTGGGGCACAGGGCAAGATCTACATGCTCGAGGATCGTTGCCCGCACCGCAGCGCACCGCTCTCCGTAGGACAACATCTCGGCGATCGGATCGCCTGTGCCTATCACGGGGTGCAGGTGGACGGCGAGGGCACGGTGGTATCGGTGCCCGGCATGCCCGATTGCGCCCTCGAAGGTCGTCGCGCCACAGTGTCGTTGGAGGTCGTCGAGGCCGCCGACACCATCTTCGCGTTCATTCCGCTGACGGCGGAATCAGTGCCGACGCCGTTCGCTCTGCCCGACCGCCTCGTTGATCCCGAGGTGTCGTGGTTTCCGAACTATGCCGAATGGGCCGGCCCGTGGCGCTTCTATATGGACAATGTGCTCGACCCGATGCATGGCGCGTTCCTGCACCGCAACTCACACTCCATGTTCGGTGGCGACACATCGGCGCGGTTCCGCATTCGCGAGACCGATCGCGGCTTCTTCTTCGAGAAGACCGACCAGCGCGGCGTGAACTTCGACTGGGTGGAATTCGTGCGTGGCTCTATGGATTACGTCGACCTGGAGATTCCCTATGGCCCCGGCGCCGGTCCCGGTGGGGTGTTCGGCATCGTCGGCATGAGCTGCCCGATCGATCGAGACACCTCTGCCGTCTTCCACTGGCGTACCCGTCGGGTGAGCGGATGGGAGCGCGAGGCGTGGCGATTCATGTACCGAACGACCCTCGAGGAGAAGCACTGGGTCGTGCTCGAGCAGGACCGGATGGTGCTCGAGGTTCTGGCCGACGATGCGGACCGGGAAGAACATCTCTACCAGCACGACCTAGGTGTCTCGCGGATCCGTCGAATCTACCGCGCCGACGCCGTGGCACAGGCGAAGAAGCTCGCAGAGGTCAACGCATGAGTGCCGCCAACGCGAGCGGCGACACCATCATGCTGACGATTTTCCTGCGACACGACCAAGGCCAGAATCTGGAACAGTTGCAGAGGCGTCTCGACGACAACGACTGGTGGCACGGCTTCCCGCCGGACGGCTGCGAGATCGTGTCGTGGGTCGTCGCCATGGGCATCGGACAGATCGTTACGCTGCGACTGCCGGCAGACAAGCTAGCCGCGGTCAATGTAGAACTCGAACGCCGGGCCTGGGGAACCTTCCAGACCGACTTCTACCCGACATACGACTTCATGGAGGTTCGGGAACGTCCGACCCGCGAGGCCGACGAGCGTCGCGGCGTCGCTGCCGACACGGAGCCGCGAGCCACCGTCTGGGCGGTGTCCGAATGACGCGAGTATCCAGCCCGACGGTCGACGAACCGCCACGGCCCAACATGTTCAGCAACGCCCGGGTCGTTCGAGACCAATTCTTTCTCTCCGGCATGCATGCCGGTACCCCCCATGGGCCCGTCGGCGGCGACGACGCCTACGCGCAGGCCGTCGAGGCTTTCCGCCGAACGAAAGACCTCGCCGAGGCGTGCGGTGCGAGAGTCGACGACGTCGTCGTCCTGCGCATCTATCTCACCGACATCGCCGACAAGGCGGCAGTCGGCAAGGCGCGCAGTGAATTCTTCTCAGGGGACTTCCCGGTGTCGACCCTAGTCGAGGTGTCGGCACTCGTGGAGCCCGACCTCTCCGTCGAGGTGGAGGCCCAGGGATTCTTGCCCCTCGGCTCGACTTCCGCTGACCAGTAAAGTCACTAATCGGCGCAGCCCGCCACCAACCGAAAGACAACATCATGAGTGGATCGAACATCACCTCCACCACCCAGGTCACCCGCCCCAACTGGCAGGTGCTCATCCTCGCCTTCGTCGCTGTCGTGCTCGACGGCTACGACACCATCGCCCTGGGATTGTCGGTTCCCTCGCTCTCCAAGGATTGGGGAGTTTCGCCGTCGCACTTCACCCCGGCATTATCGCTGACCAGTCTCGGCGTAGCACTTGGCTACATCGTTGTCGGCCGGCTGACGGCACGTTTCGGTTGCCGCCGCGTCGTATTGGTGGCGGTGGTGGTGTTCACCGTCGGATGTCTGCTGACCGCGTGGTCCGGATCGATCCTAGAGCTCAGCATTCTGCGTTTGGCCACCGGCTTCGGACTCGGCGCGGTGATGCCCGCGGCCGTCGCACAGGCGACGGCGCTCAATCCCGCCCGGTGGCGGCAGTCTGTTGCGGTGTTCGTCACCATGGGCATCTCGCTCGGAACGCTGGTCGCCGGTCTGCTCGGCACCAAGCTCATCAGCTCCTACGGTTGGCAGTCAGTGTTCATCTTCGGTGCGATCGCTTCAGCGGTGCTGCTGCCATTCCTGTTCTTCTTCCTGCCTGACGAACGTGGTATCGCGGCGCCGCCGGTGTCCGAGGGTAAGCACCACGCCTCGGTGGCCCGGTTGTTCGACCCCGAAGTACGGGTGCGCACCATTCTGCTGTGGGCGTTCTCGTTCCTCGTGTTCTCGGT
The DNA here is from genome assembly GCF_000248075.1 of Gordonia otitidis NBRC 100426. GTDB lineage: Bacteria > Actinomycetota > Actinomycetes > Mycobacteriales > Mycobacteriaceae > Gordonia > Gordonia otitidis. The sequence continues at coordinate 11,414 of NZ_BAFB01000153.1, forward strand.
GTTCTACATCTTCTCGTCGTGGCTGCCAACGCTGCTCACCCACTATGGATTCACCACCAAGTTGGCCCCGCTCGGTTCGGCTGCGCTAGGCGTCGGCAGTATCGTCGGTGCTGGCGTGCTGATGGTGGGTGCGCTGCGATTCAGGATGACCTCGGTGCTAGCAGGCACCACCGTCGTCGCCATCGTATTTCTCATCATCTCCGCATTCCTCGGCGCCGACAGAACGTTACTGCTGCTCGTGTTCGGAGGTGTGGGACTCGGCCTGCAGGCCGGTATGATCGGACAGGCTGCGGTCGCGGTGTCGCTGTATCCTCAGGCCACCGCGGCGACAGGTGTCGGCTGGACGTCGTCGTTGGGTCGGCTCGGCTCGGTCGTCGGGCCGATCGTCGGTGGGGCGCTCATCGGACTGGGCTTGTCCACCAGCGCGATCGTACTGATCGCCTGTATTCCAGTCGCCATCGCTGTGGTAGTGGTTCTGCTGCTCGGGCGAATGGCGGCGCGCCCGGAAGTGATCGTGGAGAAGACACTCCCGGCGAATGCGTGATCGCGCGGACGCAGGAGGGGCGGCGGGTGCGTCTTGGTGCCGATGGATGCTCCAGCGCTGCCCGGCCGAGTGCCGATACGCCTCCCCATGCACGGATGTGGACGAGGTCGTACGGAGAGCAGCCGTATGCCGTGAGCGGCCACCGATCCCGCCGACGACGTTCCCACCTTGACCAGCATCGCGGGACTGCGGCAGCCACGTGCGCGATCGCGTCGAGCGCCGCTGGTGTGCGCATTGTGATCTCCATGGTGTACACGTCCGACCAACAGTGCCTGCGCGAGGCCGGAGTCGTCGATCGTGACCACAAGCCGTACGGGCCGCGGGACATCGCGGTTACCTGAGAGCTCAATGAGGCGGTTGGGGAGCTTCTTTGATCCGTAAACTCGGACATATGACCCCCGACGTCCGACAGTCCTCCCAGATCTCGACACCCGCCGCATGGGCTGTCCTGATTCTGTCCATCACGCAAGCACTCGCGGTGTTCGTCCCGCTCGCACTCTTCGACGGCCAGCCCAACGACGACGGCGTCGACTTGTTCATCAGTCCCGCCGGCTACGCGTTCGCGATCTGGAGCGTCATCTATGTGCTGGCGATCATCACCGGTGTCGTCTTCGTTCGCGAACGGCAGTCCGGTACACAGTTCGGGCAACGCCTCGCCGTCGACCTCGCCATCGCATGCGGTGCCGCCACGCTCTGGCTGATCGTGTCGGCGGCGTCGATCGACTGGCTGCCGTCGATTTTGCTCACGGTCATGGCGATCGTGCTTCTCGACGCCGCGCGTATCGCGGCAATGCCGGTCGACGAATCCTCGTCGACCACAACGCTTGTACGCATCACGATCGGCATCTATGCGGGGTGGGCGACGGCCGCGGTGTTCGTCAACTGGGCGTCCGACATCGCGCGCAGCGGTATCGCCGACGAGTCGTCGGTCGGGTGGCAACTCGTCGTGCTGATCCTTGCCGCGCTCGTCGGGATCGCGGTCACCTATCTGTACGGCGCCGCGCTGCCCGCACTCCCGATCACCCTGGCGTGGGCCTTGGTCGCCATCGTGGTGAACGCGTGGTCGTCGTCGACTTCGGTCGTGGTGATCGGCGTGGTCGGTATCCTCGCGCTCGTACTCGCGTACGTGGCGTCGAGGCGACGCAACGCCTCGACGCCCGCGGTCGCGCTCAGGAACTGACGCCGACCTCGGCGCTCACAGCGATCGGTCGGCCACCTCCAGGGCGGCGTCGAGGATGGCGAGCCCTTCGCGCGCCTCGTCGTCGGTGACGATGCACGGCGGGACGACGTGGATGCGATTGAAGTTCGCGAACGGGAGCATTCCGCGCTTCTTGCAGTCGCCGATCACCGCGTTCATGGCGTCGCTGCTGCCGCCGTAGGGCGCGAGCGGCTCACGGGTTTCCTTGTCGCGCACCAGCTCGACAGCCCAGAACACCCCGGTGCCGCGCACCTCGCCGACGCTGGGGTGACGCTCGGCGATCCGGGCGAGCTCGGGCCCGATGACCTCGGCGCCGACGCGTGCGGCGTTCTCGACCATGCCCTCGTCGGCCATGGCGTTGATCGTGGCGACCGCTGCTGCGGTGGCCAGCGGGTGGCCCGAGTAGGTCAACCCGCCCGGGTAGGCCCGCTCGGCGAACGTGCCGGCGATCTCGGGGCTGATCGCGACGCCCCCGAGCGGGACGTAGCCGGAGTTGACGCCCTTGGCGAACGTCATGAGGTCGGGCACGACGGGACCCTGCTCGTCGTCGCCGTGTTCGATGGCGAACCACTTGCCCGACCGTCCGAAACCGGCCATGACCTCGTCGGCGATGAACACGATGCCGTACCGGTCGCAGATCTCGCGCACGCCGCGCAGGTAGCCGGGTGGCGGGACCATGATCCCTGCGGTGCCGGGGATCGACTCGAGGATGATCGCCGCGATCTGCGACGGACCCTCCATGCGGATGGTCTCCTCGAGATGGTCGAGCGCGCGCTCGCACTCCTGCGCTTCGGTGGTGGCGTGGAAGCGTGACCGGTACAGGAACGGTCCGAAGAAGTGGACGACGCCCGCATCGCCGTAATCGTTGGGCCAGCGCCGAGGATCGCCGGTCAAGTTCACCGCGGTGTCGGTGCCACCGTGATAGGAACGATAGCGCGACAACACTTTCCGACGACCCGTGTGCAACCGCGCCATACGCACCGCGTGCTCGACGGCGTCGGCACCGCCATTGGTGAAGAAGACCTTGTCCAGCTCGCCCGGGGTGCGTTCGGCGATCAGTCGCGCAGCCTCCGAGCGGGCGTCGTTGACGTGTGCCGGGGCTACCGTGCACAGCTTCGCGGCCTGATCGGCGATGGCTGCGACGACCTTCGGGTGCTGGTGGCCGATGTTGGTGTTGACCATCTGCGAGGAGAAGTCGAGCAGTCGGTTGCCCTCGCCGTCCCAGACGTAGCAACCCTCGCTGGCGGTGATCGTCATCGGGGTGAGCTTCGCCTGCGCCGACCACGAATGGAAGACGTGCTTGCGATCGAGCTCGTACGCCCGCTTGGCGGCATCGAGATCGATGGCGGGGCTGGTTCGCTCAGATTGAATGGTCATGTGCAGCAATCCGTTTCGAAGGTCGTTGGGTGCTCAGGCGTTCTGGGGGAAGCCGAGGTTCAACCCTCCGTGGCTCGGGTCGAGCCAGCGGGTGGTGATGGCTTTGGTGCGTGTGAAGAAGTGTATTCCCTCGGAGCCGTGGGCGTGGTTGTCGCCGAACAGCGACGCCTTCCAGCCGCCGAAGCTGTAGTAGGCCATGGGGACGGGAATGGGGACGTTGATGCCGACCATGCCGACCTCGACCTCGTTGCCGAAGCGTCGGGCGGCGCCGCCGTCGTTGGTGAAGATCGCGGTGCCGTTGCCGTAGGGGTTGTCGTTGATCAGCGCGAGAGCCTGGTCGTAGGACTCGACGCGCACCACCGACAGGACGGGGCCGAAGATCTCGTCGGTGTAGATGGACATGTCCGGGGTGACATGGTCGAAGAGAGTGGGCCCCAGCCAGAAGCCATCGGCCCCACCATCGGCGTCGACGTCGCGGCCGTCGAGAACGACGGTGGCGCCGGCCTTTTCACCGGCGTCGACGTAGCCCGCGACCTTGTCGCGGTGGGCTTTGGTGACCAACGGTCCCATGTCGGAGTTGCGGGTGCCGTCGCCGGTGACGATCGTCCGGGCACGCTCGGTGATCTTGGCGACCAACTCGTCGGCGATGTCGCCGACTGCCACGGCCACCGAGATCGCCATGCAGCGCTCACCGGCAGAACCGAATCCGGCGTTGACCATGGCGTCCGCGGCGAGATCGAGGTCGGCGTCGGGCAGGATGATCGCGTGGTTCTTCGCGCCGCCGAGAGCTTGGACGCGTTTGCCCGCCGCGGTGGCCGTGGCGTAGACGTACTGGGCGATCGGGGTGGACCCGACGAAGCTGATCGCCTTGATGGCCTTGTTGGTCAGCAGTTCGTCGACGGCGGTCTTGTCGCCCTGGAGCACATTGAACACGCCGTCGGGAAGCCCGGCTTCCTTCCACAGTTCGGCAAGCCAGATCGACGCCGACGGGTCCTTCTCGCTGGGCTTGACCACCACGGTGTTTCCCGCAGCGATGGCGATGGGGAAGAACCACATCGGGACCATGGCGGGGAAGTTGAACGGCGAGATGATGCCGACCGGTCCGAGTGGTTGGTGTACCGAGTGGATATCGACGTTGGTCGAGGCGTTCTCGGTATAGCCACCCTTGAGCAGATGCGGGATACCGCAGGCGAATTCGACGACCTCCTGCCCGCGGCTGATCTCACCGAGGGCGTCGGAGAGCACCTTGCCGTGCTCGGCGGTGATGATCGCCGCCAACTCCTGTTTGCGCTCGTTGAGCAGTTCACGGAATCGGAACAGCACCGCCGTGCGCTTGGCCAACGACGTATCGCGCCACGCGGGGAACGCGTCGGCCGCGGCGGCGATCACGGTGCGCGCATCTGCGTCGGACGCCAGCGCGACCTCTGCGGTCACGATGCCGGTTGCGGGATTGGTGACCGGGGCGGTCGCCGTCGAATCCCCGGCGAACGCTTTGCCGTCACACCAGTGCTGCACGATTTGGGCCATGTCGTCTCCTCCACGCGGAAGTCGGTCCTCGGATGAACCGAGGCAGAGTGCTCTCGGCTTCCAGTGTCGGGCATCTTCGACCAGTTGGCGCGCTACACTCTGTCAGTGATCGACGCGATTGACTTACAGTTCGTAATCATCGATGATGCGGGCTCGCGGTGGGCCTGACGGTGGGCGACGTCGTGGCACTCCCGGTGATCCAGGCGGGTGCCCCCGACGTGCTGAGCGGAGTCGGTATGGCCCGGACGGTTCGGTGGGTGCACGTCAGTGACGTCAGCGACGTGGGGCGTCTCCTCGAGGGTGGCGAACTCGTCCTCACCACCGGGGATGCTCTTCGTCGAGCACCCCGCACCTACCTCCAGGGGCTGGCGAGCGCAGGCGCGATCGGGGTGATCGCGGAGTTCGACGGAGAGTCTCCGGTGTCGAGCGAGATCGGCGCTTGCGCTTCGCAGTTGGGGCTCGCGGCCGTCGCACTGCACAGGGAGATCAAGTTCGTCGAGGTGACCGAGCAGGTGCATCGCAGCATCGTCGCGGAGCAGTACGCGGAGGTCGAGTTCGCGCACCGCACCCACGAGACCTTCACCCAACTCACCATGCGGCGCGCGTCGGCTGCCGAGATCACCGACAGCGCTGCGGCCCTCCTCGATTCGCCGGTGGTGCTGGAAAACCTCTCTCACCACGCGGTCGCATCCGCGGGCGCTCCCGCGGCATCGCTGCTGAGGGACTGGGAACGGCGCTCCCGTCTGCACGCGTCGGGCTCCGATGGGCCGTCTGAGCCGTGGACAACTGTCGACGTGGGGCGAGGTGCCGACCAGTGGGCCCGTCTGATCGTCCCGGAACCACATGCCGACCGCCGTCGGATCGACATGGTGCTCGAACGTGCTGCTCAGGCGCTCGTCATGCACCGCATGGCCGAACAGGGCCGCGCAGACCTCGAACGTCAGGCGCAAGCGGGACTTATCGACGACGTGCTACAGGAACGCATCCGCGACGACACCGAGGTACAGGCACGCGCTTTCGCGCTCGGACTGCGCGAATCAGTCGAGTACGTCGCGCTTTCGGTGCGAGTTCCGAGATGGCCCGTCGACGACGACCCTGTCGACACGCGTCGTCGGACCGGGCAACTGCTCGACGTGGTGGTGCGGGCAGTGGGCGCCGAGGGGCACAGCGCTGTGTTCGCGGTGCGCGACGACGGCGAGCTCCTCGTTGTGCTCTCTGCGCCTACAGTGCGCGGCCGGTCGCGGAACCAGTCGCTGACCAGGCTGGCGTCGACGATACGTCGAGACATCGAACGAACCATGGGTCACGGTGGTGCCGTAGTCGGTGTCGGTGGATCCTCGCGACAGGTCGCGTCGACGATCCACTTGCTGCCGCAGGCGTCACAGACGGCCGAGGTTGCTTCCGGGATGCCGGTGTCCGAGCGAATTGTGTTCGACGTCAACGACATCGGCATCCGCGGCCTCATCTCCCTGCTGCACGACGATCCGCGGCTGCACCGATTCGCGGAGTCGCAATTGCGTGAGCTCGTCCTCGACGACATCACGACCGGGAACGGCCTCGTCGACGTCCTACGCGGCTACGTACGGTTCGTCGGCAACAAGTCGGCGCTTGCGGCACACCTGCACATGAGCCGACCGTCGTTGTACGCGAAGCTCTCTCGCATCGAAGAGATCCTCGGGGTCGACTTGTCCGACGGCGAGACGGTCACCTCGCTACACGTCGCGCTGCTGACAACCGAACGCCGTTGACAGCGCTGACGATTCGATTAGCCGGGTGAACTATTCGGACCGTGGTCCGTTTTGCAACGGAGTTTTGTCCGAATTTCCAGGGAAAGATCAGAAACCGATGGTGAGGTGAAATCCATGACACCTCCAACGACGCCCCGCGCCAGGACCTGCACCACCTCGATCGCGGAGGTGGCCCGATGAAACGAAAGTATCTCTGGTGGGGACTCGGCACGTTGGTGGTGCTCGTGATCGTCGTCGTCGCTGCAGGACCCTGGGCCTACTCCAAGTGGATCGCGGGTGATGCCGACGACGAGCTGGCACTCCCGTCGTCGACCCAGGCGGCGTCGGAGAGCGTCGACGGAACGTGGACCATCGTTCCCGGGCCATCCGCCGAGGCAACACGGACCCAAGCGGGCTATCGCGTCGACGAAACCCTGCGCGGGCAACCGGTTACGGTCAACGGTCGCACCACGTCGGTGACCGGCTCGGCCACGGTGGCAGCGTCGAAACTCGAAAGCGCCGACATCACGGTCGACGTCGCGTCCATCACCAGCCCCGAATCCATGCGCGACAACCGCTTCCGGAGTTCGATGATCATGGACACCGACAAATTCCCGACGGCTACGTGGAAACTGTCTGAGCCCGTCGATATTTCGTCGGTGCCGGAGTCGGGGGAGCCGCACGCCGTCGAGGCCACCGGCGAGATGACGATCAAGGGAGTGTCGAAGACCGTCACCACGCCGCTCAACATCCAGCGATCGGGTGCGTCGGTGATCGTGCAGGGATCTGTACCGGTCACCTGGACCGACTACGGCGTCACGCCTCCGTCACTCGGATTCGTCGACGTTCAGGACACCGGCACCATCGAATTCCTGGTGAACCTCGAGAAGAAGTGAGGCCCTTGGGGGTTCTCGGCGAGTTCGACCAGCGCTGGCACCGAAAGCCTCCGGGTCTGACAACCAGACGCGGCGTCGGGACACGCTGAGAACCCCCTTACGCTTGCGAACCATCCGCAAGCGCGGCAGACTCCATCCCACGGATCGCAGCGTCTCCGCGGCGCGGGAGGGGTCACGACGCCATGGCCGATGAGGACCAGCAGCGCGCATCGTCGCCGCTCTCGATCCCGCTGAACCGGCGACGATTCTTCTCCCTGACCGCAGCTGCAGGGGTCGGCGTGGTCGGTGTGTCCGCACTCAGCGCCTGTGCACCGGGGTCGGGCTCGGGTCTGGCAGGCTCCGCCAACACCATTCGTGCCGCCATCGCGGGTGAACCCGACCAACTCGATCCGCACAAGACCTCCGCATACTTCTCCTTCGAGGTGCTCGAGAACGTTTTCGACACGTTGGTCGAGCCGAACGAGAAGTTGGAGATGGTGCCCGCGCTTGCGCAGGGTTGGCAGGTCAATCCCGATGAGACGCAATGGACGTTCACGCTTCGCCCCGGTGTCCGGTGGCACAATGGCGACCCGTTCGTCGCCCAGGACGTCGTGTACTCGTACCGCCGGATCATCGACGGAGAGTTGTCGGCGTCGTGGCGATTCGACAGCGTCGCGAGCATCGAGGCACCGGACGACGCGCACGTCGTGATCACCACGCACGCGCCGAGTCCCAACCTGCTCAGCAGCATCGGCGGATTCAAGGGGCTCGCGATCGTCAACAAACGCAACGTCGAGTCGGGGCAGATCCTGTCGCGACCCATCGGCACCGGGCCGTTCTCGTTCGAATCCCGCTCACCCGCAACGTCGATTGTGCTGAAGGCCAATCCGGGACACTGGTCCGGGGGTCCGCATGTCGACGGTGTCGCGTTCAGCTTCATCTCACAGGGAACGACCGCGGTCTCGGCACTGCGCTCGGGTGAGGTCGACTGGACGGACGCGATACCCGCCCAACAGCTGCGCATCCTCGACGGCGAGGAGGAGATCACCGTCGGCACGGTCACCGCCAACGACTACTGGTATGTGGCGATGAACTTCGCGCGGAAGCCGTTCGACGATCGGCGGGTGCGGCAGGCAGTGGCGTATGCGATCGACCGGAAGTCGATCGCGCAGGTGGTGGGCTATGGAACCGCGACACCCAATCAATTGGCGATTCCCAAGACCAGCCCGTGGTTCACGCCCTACGACAGGTTCACGGCCGGCGTGGACAGGGCTGCGGCGGTGGACAAGTCGCGGTCACTGCTGCGCGACGCAGGGCATTCGTCGCTGTCCATGGGGCTGATGGTCTCCACCGAGTACCCCGAAACCATCACGGCCGCACAGGTCATCGCGTCGAATCTCGCCGACGCCGGCATCAAGGTGACCATCGAGCAACTCGACTTCGGTGTCTGGCTCGACCGCCAGTCCGCCGGGCAATTCGATTCGCTGTTGATGGGTTGGCTCGGCAACATCGATCCCGACGACTTCTACTACGCGCAGCACCACACGGGCGGAACGTCGAATTCCCAGAAGTACTCCAATCCCGAAGTGGACCGGCTACTCGACGCCGGACGAGCCGAACTCGACGTCGGCAGGCGTAAGCAGATCTATGCCGACGTCGCATCGCGGATCGCCGACGACGTCAGCTACCTGTACCTGTACAACCCATCGACCACGCAGGCGTTCTCGACGTCGGTGCGCGACTACACCGTGCGAGCAGACAAAGCCGTCCGATTCCGTGACGCCCGACTCGACCGAGGAGGTGAGTCATGAGCGACTTCGGTTGGCCGCTGGTCAGGTTCATCCTGATCCGTCTGCTCTACACCGTCCTCGTGCTGATCGGTGTGACCATCGCGGTGTTCTTCCTCATGCAGATCGTGCCGGGCGACCCGGTCAAGATCGCGCTGGGCACCCGCTACACACCGGAATCCTATGAGGCACTACGCAGCGCGTCCGGCCTCGACAAGCCACTGTTCACCCAACTCGTCAACTATCTGGGCAATGCAGCGACCGGTGACCTCGGGGTCAGCTTCCGCAACAACGAGCCTGTCACCCACATGTTGATCGACCGACTTCCCGCCACGATCGCGTTGGCCGTCGCCGCCATCCTCGTGGCACTGGTGATCGCCATCCCGTTCGGGACGTGGGCGGCGCTGCGAGAAGGTCGGACCGCCGACAACACCATCAGGGTGGTGTCCCAGTTCGGGATCTCGGTGCCCGACTTCTGGATGGGCATCCTGCTGATCGCACTGTTCTCGACCTACCTCGGCTGGCTTCCGTCATCGGGGTACCGTTCGCCCGCAGACGGATTCGTGCCGTGGATCTCGCACCTCGTGCTACCCGCGATCACCGTGGGCGCGGTGACGGGAGCGATCATGACGCGGTACGTCCGCACCGCGGTGCTCGAAGTCGCCAACGCGCCCTACATCACCACCGCCGAGTCGAAGGGGCTCACCCGCAAGCGAATCCTTGTGACCCACATCGGTCGAAATGCCCTGGTGCCGGTGCTCACGATCTCCGGTATCCAACTCGCCGGGCTTCTCGGCGGCGTGATCGTCGTCGAAGTGGTCTTCGCGTGGCCAGGGCTCGGCCGACTGGTGTACGACTCCGTTGCCGCACGCGACTATCCGATGCTGCAGGGAGCGATCCTTCTCATCGCGGCGATCTTCCTCATCATCAATCTGATCGTGGACATCCTCTACGCCGTCATCGATCCGAGGATTCGGTTGTCATGACTGATCTACCCGAGCCCGAGCGCACCGTTGATACCGCACTGGCCGACGCCGGTGAGCCGACCGAGCAGGGTACGGGCAACACCGACTCGGCGTGGCGACTGCTGCTGCGCAACAAGGCGTCGGTGGTCGGTATCGTCGTCATCCTCGTGATGGTCGTCCTGGCCGTCTTCGGTTCCTTCATCGCCCCGTACGGCGCCAACGACATCGACGTTCCGAACGCTCTACAGGCGCCGAACCTCTCACACCTGTTCGGCACCGACGACCTCGGCCGCGACGTCTTCTCCCGTGTCGTGCTCGCCGCTGCGGTGAGTATGCGGGTCGCGGTGATCGCCGTGGCCATCTCGCTCGTGGTCGGTGTCATCATCGGGATGGTGTCGGGATTCGCAGGCGGAATCACCGACACCGTGTTGATGCGCGTCATCGACGTCGTGTTCTCGTTCCCCGTGATGCTTCTCGCGCTGGCGATCGTGGCTATTCTGGGGCCTGGCGTGAACTCGGCGACCATTGCGATCGGCATCGTCTACATTCCGATCTTCGCCCGTGTCGCCAGAGCGGACACGCTTCGCGTGCGGGAGACGCAGTTCGTGCAGGCTGCCAGGACCATGGGGGTGTCGACGCCCCGCATCCTGTTCGGCCACGTGCTACCGAACATCTCGGGCCCCGTGGTGGTCCAGACCTCGATCTCGTTGGCGTTCGCGATCCTGTCCGAGGCGGCGCTGTCGTTCCTCGGTCTCGGTGTGCAGCCACCGGAACCGTCCTGGGGTCGCATGCTCTACGACGCCCAGGGGTTTCTCACCAGCGCTTGGTGGATGGGGGTGTTCCCCGGTCTCGCGATCCTCGTGACGGTGTTCGCGTTCAACCTGCTCGGCGACGGTGTTCGCGACGTCCTCGACCCGCGGCAGCGAACTCTTCTGCGTAACAGGGGAAAGTCGCGACGCCCCCGAAGTGAGAAGACCACCACCAGGCCTCACCCGGCGTCGCGCAGTGCGGAAGAATCCAGCAGCTCCGCACGCGTTCTCGACGTCAGCGACCTCGTCGTCGGTGTGGGGCCGAGAGAGATAGTGCACGGTATCGACTTCTCGGTGTCGAAGGGAGAAACCCTCGGCATCGTCGGTGAAAGCGGTTCGGGTAAGTCGTTGTCGGTGCTCTCGGCGACCGGACTCTTCCACGCACCGAGCTCCTACATCAGTGGGTCGTCGCGCATCGACGCGACAGAGGTGATCGGTGCGTCGCAGGCTGTGCTGCGAACCATCCACGGCGCGCGTGTGGGTTTCGTGTTCCAGGACCCGTCGTCGAGTCTGAATCCCTTGCTCACCATCGAGCAACAGCTGACCGAGGGGCCGCGTCGTCATCTCGGACTCAGTCATGCCGATGCCCGGGAGCGTGCACTCGGCCTGCTCCAGGACGTCAACCTCCCCGACCCCGAAACCCGTTTGCGCGCATATCCGCATCAGCTCTCCGGCGGTCAACGCCAGCGCGTGATGATCGCAATCGCGCTGTCGTGCGACCCCGACATCCTCGTCGCAGACGAGGCGACCACCGCTCTCGATGTGACCACACAGGCACAGATCATCGACCTCGTCGCACGCCTGCAGCGCGAACGCGGCATGGCGGTGGTGTGGATCAGCCACGACCTCGGTGTCATCGGACGCATCGCCGACCGGGTCGTCGTGCTCCGCGCGGGCACTGTTGTCGAAACGGGCGACGTCGCAGACATATTCGCTGATCCGCAGCACGAGTACACCAGGGAGCTCCTCGCCTCCCGACCACTGCTGTCGAAGGTCGACGAGCGCGGCGACCATCCGGCAGTGACCGATGACAAGGCCGACGCCGCAACACCTCTCGTGACGATCTCCGACCTCAGCGTCGATTTCGCCGTCCGGACATCGACCGGCCGCGACACCGTCCACGCGGTCAGCGACGTCGACCTGCAGGTGATGCGCGGCACCACCCTCGGCATCGTCGGCGAGTCCGGATCGGGCAAGTCGACCATCGCCGGAGTCCTGACCGGGCTGACGACCACCGGACACGGCACGGTGGTCCGGGGCTCGGCCCGTGTGTCGGTCGAGGGCAAGGAGATCGACGCAGTCGGCGTCCACGGGGCAGACGAGAAGGCGCTGCGTCGACGCGTCGCGATGGTCTTCCAGGACCCAGGGGCCTCACTCGACCCACGCATGACGGTGGCCTCGTCGATCACCGAGGCGCTACGGGCGCACAAGCTCGAATCTGGAAAAGACGCTCTTCGACGCCGCGCGGGCGAACTGCTCGACGACGTCAGTCTCGACAGCAACTTCCTCGACCGCTATCCGCATGAACTGTCCGGCGGTCAGCGTCAGCGTGTATGCCTCGCCCGAGCGCTCGCCTCGGACCCTGAATTGCTGATCCTCGACGAGTCGACCGCGTCGTTGGACGTGACTGTGCAATCAGCGGTGCTCGATCTGCTCACCGAGCTGCAGCGCGAACGGAACCTGACGTACCTGTTCATCGCACACGACCTCGCTGTCGTCGAGCAGATCAGCGACACGGTCGCGGTCATGCAGAACGGAAAAGTCGTCGAATTCGGCGAAGCGTCGAAGATCTTGCACCAGCCCGAAAGCGACTACACGCGAAAGCTGTTGGCCGCCATCCCACCGGAGACGCCTGCGCGGGCCTGAGCGCGCGATCGGTCAGTGCAGCAGGTCCTGCCAGTTCGACGGCACCCGGTCGGCGGGCCCGGGGGCAGCCTGGTCGGCCGGATGACTGGTCGGCTCCGCGAGTTGCGGGCCTTCGGCGAACTGTGAGTCGGGGTAGCTCCAGAACCAGTCCTCACCGGGTTCGAAGCTCTGGATGTAGGGGTGTCCGGTGTCGGAGGCGTGGT
>NZ_BAFB01000152.1 GCF_000248075.1 Gordonia otitidis NBRC 100426
CATTACGACTGCTCGACGATCTGCGTCTCGAACACGGACGACTCGACGTCCCGCTGCCGATCGGCGAGGAGGGCGGCACCCTTCAGGTCGAGCTCAACCACACCGATCCGGCCGTGCTGCCCGCAGGCTTCCGCACCGACACCAACGACTCTCGTATTCTCGCGTGCGCGCTGAACCTGCGCGCAGAGGGCAAGGACGTCACGCTGGTGTCCAAGGACACGCCGCTGCGCGTCAAGGCCGGCGCGGTGGGACTCGACGCCGACGAATACCACGCACAGGACGTCGTGGTCTCCGGGTGGTCGGGCATGGCGGAGCTCACCGTCGAACAGCCCGTCATCGACACACTGTTCGCCGACGGGATCGTCGATCTCGACGCAGCACGAGAACTGCCGTGCCACACGGGGGTTCGACTCCTCGGCCACGGCTCCGCGAGTGCACTTGGCCGGGTCAACGAGGCCAAGCAGGTGCAATTGGTGCGGGGAGATCGTGAGGCATTCGGACTGCACGGTCGCTCGGCTGAGCAGCGGGTCGCGCTCGATCTACTCCTCGACGACAGCGTCGGGATCGTGTCGCTCGGCGGCAAGGCGGGCACCGGAAAGTCGGCTCTCGCGCTGTGTGCTGGCCTCGAGGCCGTGTTGGAGCGTCGCACGCAGCGCAAGGTGGTCGTGTTCCGGCCACTGTATGCCGTTGGCGGACAACAGCTCGGCTATCTCCCCGGCGGTGAGGCCGAGAAGATGGGCCCGTGGGCGCAGGCGGTGTTCGACACCCTCGAAGGTCTTGCCTCGCAGGAGGTCATCGAGGAGGTCCTCAGCCGCGGCATGCTGGAAGTGTTGCCGCTCACGCACATTCGCGGACGGTCGCTCCACGACTCGTTCGTCATCGTCGACGAGGCCCAGTCACTGGAACGAAACGTACTGCTGACGGTCCTGTCGCGGCTGGGTACAGGGTCGCGGGTGGTGCTCACGCACGACGTCGCACAGCGCGACAACCTGCGCGTCGGGCGTCACGACGGCGTCGCGGCGGTCATCGAGAAACTCAAGGGCCACCCACTGTTCGCGCATGTGACCCTGACCCGCAGCGAGCGATCCCCGATCGCCGCACTGGTCACCGAGATGCTCGAGGAGTTCGCGCCGGGCGCGACCTACTGACAGCTGCTCACCAGCCCTTCAACACAACGACTTCCGCCCGCGCATCCCATCCGGTGCGCGGGCGGTGGTCTGCGCATCCCATCCGGTGCGCGGGCGGTGGTCTGCGCCCGCGGGCGGGGACGGATGTGTGTCGTACCGGAGGAATCGGTCACTGCAGCACGTACGTCTCAGGAATCGGCACACGGTCACCCCGCCCGACCCGAGATGCGGTCCGCGACACGGGCGATCACATCCGAACTCGACGACTCCGACGCCAGTTCGCGGCGGTCGGCGGCGCGGTACGCCCCGTACATGGTCGCAACCCCCAACCAGCGCAACGGCTCCGGCTCCCACTTCCTCGCGTGATGCGCGACCCACGGCAGGTCGGTGAGGTCTGTCCGGTCGCCGACGACGAGGTCGCGCAGGGTGCGTGCCGCGACGTTGGTCGTCGTGAGGCCTGAGCCGACATACCCCGACGCCGAACCGATCCCGGTGGTCTGGTCGAAGTCGATCGAGGCGGACCAATCGCGACTCACCCCGAGTACGCCGCACCACGCGTGGGCGATCTCGACGTCCGCGGTTGCCGGGAACATCTCGTGCAGGGCCCTGATCAGTGACAGCGCCGTTCGCTCCTGGGTCGTCCCGTTGTCGTCGATTCGCGAACCGAACCGGTAGGGCACTCCGCGCCCGCCCAGCGCGATGCGGCCGTCCGCGGTGCGCTGAGAATAGGTGTAGGCGTGCGCGGTCTCGCCGAGCAGTTCCGCTCCGGCCCAACCGATCTCGTCCCACGTCGACGTCGACAGCGGTTCGGTGACGATCATCGAGGAGTTCAAGGGCAGCAGTGCGCGGTGGTGTCCGGGCATGGTTGCGGTGAACCCCTCGAGGCAGACCAGAATGGTCTCGGCGCTCACTGTTCCCCGTGTCGTGCGGAGCATGCGCGGGCTGATCTCGGTGACCGTGGTGTCCTCGTAGATCGTCACTCCGGTGCGGGACACGGCGTCGGCGATGCCGCGCGTGAGTTTCATCGGATTGACCCGAGCGCACTGCGGCGAGTACATCGCCGCTTGAGCGCCCGGAATCGTCAGACGGTCGTCGAGCGCGTCAGCGTCGAGCAGTTCCCAGTCGTCGGCGCCGACATGCCGCTCGAAGTCGAGCTCGCCACGCAGGCGGGACTCTTGCGCGGCGCACCGCGCGATGTGCAGCACACCGGACTTCACCGCGTCGCAGTCGATGCCCTCGGCGTCGATACGGGACAGGACCTCGTCGACGCCTGCGCGCATGGTGGCGGTGAGCCGACGATTCGCGTCGAGACCGTCACGTCCGCGTTGCTCGGCGATGTCGGCGTAGTGCGACCGATTGCCCGGGACCTCAGCCGACAACCAGCCGCCGTTTCGACCCGACGCGCCGAAGCCGCAGAACTCCTTCTCGAGCACCACGATGCGTGCATCGGGCAGTGCTTTGGTCAGGTAGTACGCCGACCAGATGCCGGTGAGTCCTCCGCCGACGATGGCGATGTCGGTGTCGATATCGCGATCGAGCCCAGCACGCCGTCGGACGGGATCGATCGTCGAGAACCAGAATGAGACGTCTCCGTTGCGCATGGAAGAGACGGTAGGCCACTCAATGTTGCGAGCAGATTAAGAAGCGGTTGTTCAGATGGATAATTGCTGCGGAATCAGTGACGATTCTCCGCAAGAACATCGAATTTCGGCAGTCGAGCCACTGCTCGGGGGAGCTTGTCGCAGTGGTGACCCAGCGGGTCGTCGGCTCGACCTGCCGGCACGGAAGGACCGCAACGCACGTGGCTGTACCGCTTCCGGACACCGTCTTTCACTCGGGTCCGGTCTTCGACGGGTATCGACTCCACGACGACCTGGCGGTCGGTGTGCGTTCCGGGCGGGTCGTCGCGATCGGCCCGACCGACCGCGTCGTGTCGCTCGTGGCCGGCGCGCAGCGTATCGACCTGGCGGGACGGCTACTCCATCCGGGATTCACCGACGCCCATGTCCATGCGCTGTTGGCGGGCGTTGACCGCAATGCGTGCGACCTGACCGATGCCGACGACGCCGACGCAACCCTCGACGCTATCGCCGCCTATGCCGCAGCGACCGATCGTGACTGGATCGTCGGCTCCGGCTGGACCATGAGCCATTTCGAGCGGGGCTGCCCGACCGCTGCCGCACTCGACGCCGTCGTCGACGACCGTCCGGTGTTCCTGCTCAATCGCGACCATCACGACGCGTGGGTCAACTCGCGAGCGCTCGAGCTCGCCGGCATCGACGCTGCGACCCCCGACCCGTCGGACGGGCGCATCGAGCGGGCCGCTGACGGCTCGCCAACGGGAACCCTGCATGAGGGTGCGATGGACCTCGTCGCCCGGCACGTACCGCAGCCGGGCGCCGCCGAACAGTACTCGGGACTGCTCTGCGCGCAGGAGTACCTGCATTCGCTCGGTGTCACGGGCTGGCAGGAGGCAATCGTCGGGGAGTACCCCGGCATGGCCGATCTGGACTCGGTGTACACGGCAGCCGAGGAGGCGGGCGATCTCACCGCGCGGGTCGTCGGCGCGTCATGGCTCCCGCGCGATCTCGATCGCTGGGCGGTCGACGACATCGTCGCGGGTTTCGCGGCGCGGCGGGCGAACACCGCGGGCCGACGGTGGAGCGTGCACTCGGTGAAGATCATGGTCGACGGGGTGGTGGAGAATCGCACCGCGGCCATGACGGAGCCGTACTGTCAGGATGATGCGAGCAGGCGCGGATGTGCGTGCGCGCCTGCCGACACCGGACTGGCGTACTTCGACCAGAAAGTGCTCACCGAAGCGGTGATCTCTTGCGACGCCGCAGGACTCGACGTCCACTTCCATGCCATCGGCGATGCTGCCGTGACCTCCGCGCTCGACGCGGTGGAGGCGGCCCGCATCGCGAACGGGCTGACGGAAGGCCGACATCACATCGCACATGTGCAGTTGATCCGACCGGAGGACATCAGTCGTTTCACGCAGCTCGGTGTGACCGTCAACATGCAGGCGCTGTGGGCGTGCAACGACGACTCGATGGTGAGCCTGGTGCGTGAGGCGATCGGCGAGCAGCGATATCAGTGGCACTACCCGTTCGGGTCGCTCGCCCGATCGGGGGCCGCGCTTGCCATGGGTAGTGACTGGGCGGTGAGCACACCCGATCCGTGGGCCGCGATCTCCGTCGCCGTGAACCGCATCCCGCCCGGCGAGTCGGTCGAGCCGCTCCTCCCCGACGAAGCGCTCGACCTGACCACCGCGCTCGCCGCATACACCCGCGGGTCGGCACACGTGAACAGGCGCGACCAGGTCGGGGTCATCCGGCCGGGAGCACGTGCCGATCTGGTCATCGCAGACCGCAATCCTTTTGCCGAGCAACCGGACTCGCTCTGGCAAACCCGAGCCGACCTGACCGTCGCCGACGGTGAGATCGTTTACGAGAGGACCCACTCATGACCGCAGTCGAAGCCGCCAAGCCGACGGAGGTGAGGACCGCGCAGCGCGGTGCCATCTCACTGCACGGCGTGACCAAGGTGTACGACAACGGCCACGTCGCGGTGACGAACATCGATCTCGACGTCGCCGCAGGAGAATTCGTCTCGCTACTGGGGCCGTCGGGATGCGGCAAGACGACGCTCCTGCGCATGCTCGCCGGGTTCGAGCGGCCCACAGAAGGCGACATCACGCTCGACGGCACGTCGATCATCGACGTCCCGCCGGAGCGTCGACCCGTGAACACGGTGTTCCAGTCCTACGCGTTGTTCCCGCACATGTCCGTGGCGCAGAACGTCGGGTTCGGTCTGCGCCAGCGCAAGGTCGCCAAGAAGGAGATCGGGCAGCGCGTCGCCGAGGCGCTCGAGCTCGTGCAGATGACCCGCTTCGCCGATCGTAAGCCGGCCATGCTGTCGGGTGGGCAGCAGCAGCGCGTGGCACTCGCTCGCGCGCTCGCCAACCGCCCGGACGTACTGCTGCTCGACGAGCCAATGAGCGCGCTCGATCGCAAGCTGCGCGAGGAGATGCAGATCGAACTCAAACTGCTCCAGAAGGATCTGGGCACCACCTTCGTGTTCGTGACACACGATCAGGAGGAGGCGCTCTCGATGAGCGATCGCATCGTCGTGATGAGTGAGGGCCGTGTCGCGCAGGTCGGCGACGGCAAGGACATCTACGCCAAACCGGTGAACCGCTTCGTTGCCGACTTCGTCGGAAAGCAGACGTTCTTCGACGTGACCGCAGGCATGACGGACGGTCGTCTCCCGACCACCGACGGCCCCTTCGTGGTCGCGGACGACCCGGACAGCCTGTCGGGCGACCTCGTCGTCGCCATCCGGCCGGAGGCGATCTGGTTCGCCGAGACGCAGGCCGACATCGACGGCGCCGACAACGTCATTTCCGGCACCACCGCCGGTGTCTCGTTCCTCGGCGACCTCACGCAGGTCGTGGTCACGACCGACGCGGGCACCGAGGTGTTGGTGCGCGGTGCGACACGCAACTTCCCGGAACTGCGCGAGGGTCAGCACGTCACGTGCACGTTCGCCGGTGCCGACACGCGGGTGTTCGTCAAATGAGCCGGCAGCCACGGGCAGACGACGATCCGACGGCGGTGCGCGCCCTCGTCCCGCGCGCGGCCGTGTCCCGGATCACCCGCCGCAGCTTCCTCGCCGGAATAGGCGTCACCGTCGCAGGTCTCGCCGTGACGGCATGCGGGGGAGACAAGACCATCGCCCCGTCGAAACCGGTGTCCGATGACATGGAGAGCCAGCTCAACTACTACAGCTGGGGAGACTACGAGGACCCGGGTGACCTCGACGCGTATCGCAACAAGTTCGGTGTGCGGCTGCAGGTCGACTCGTTCGGTTCGAACGAGGAGATGATCGCGAAACTCGCCGCGGCCCGCGGCACCTCCGGCTACGACGTCGTCGTCCCGACAGGTGTGTACATCCCGCAGATGGTCGAGCACGGCCTCCTCGACGAACTCGACCACTCCCGGATACCCAACCTGAAGAACCTGGAGGAGCGGTTCTTCAATCCGCCGTGGAATCCGAACTCGCGCCACGCAGCCTGCAAGAACTGGGGAACGACGGGGTACATGTACCAGAAGTCGCTCACCGACAAGACCCCGACGTCGTGGAAGGATTTCATCGATCTCGCCCGCGGGCCCGCGAAGGGCAAGGTGAGCGTCGTCGAGGATCCGTGGGAGGTCGTGTCGATAGCGATGGGATCGATGAACATCGACCCGAACACGACGAACGCCAAAGACCTTGCCGCAGCTCGAAACATCCTCGTCAATCAGCTCGCTCCGACAATCCAGGGCTACAACTCGTCGATCACGTCGATCGTCTCGGGAGGTGCCTACACGCTGTTGCAGGCATGGAACGGCGACGCCCGCCTGGCCCTGATGAACGAGAGTGAGCCCGACAAGTGGGGCTTCGTGTACCCGTTGCCCACAGCGAACCTCTTCACCGACAACTTCGCGATAGTCCGTGGTACTCAACACCCCGCTGCCGCATACGCATTCATCAACCACATGCTCGATCCGGAGGTCTCGTTCACCGAACTCCAGTACATCGGCTACCAGACCGGGATCAAGGGCATGGTCGAGAAGGCGAAAGCCGCTGACCTCCCGTTCCCCGAACTGCTCTTCCCGTCCGACGAGATCGTCGATCGCCTCGTCGTCGCCACCGTCGACTCGGCAACCCAGGAACGCACCGAGATCCTCAATCAGATGCAGGCGAGGAGCGCCCGATGACCACGACAGACACGCTCGCGCCGACACCGCAGCATTCCGAGCCGGACGACAAGCCGATTCGTACCCCCAAACCCCCACTCCGACAACGTCTCTTCGGTGCGGGCGGTCTTACCTTCCCGGCATGGGCCTACATCGTCTTCTTCTTCGTCATCCCCCTCGCGCTGGTGATCTGGTACAGCTTCGGGTACAAGCCCGACCAGTTCACGACGTACGCCACCGATCGCCTGTCGTTCGACAACTATGGCGAGGCATTCGGCTCTGACTACCGATCCACCTTCTCCAACACGCTCCAGATCGCCGTCATCGGTGTCCTGCTCACGTTGCTGATCGGCATCCCGTTCGCGTATTGGCTTGCGGTCAAGAGCAATCCACGGCGACGTCCGCTGTACCTCGCGCTGATCATCGTCCCGTTCTTCACCAACTTCCTCGTGCGGACCATCGGTTGGCAGATCACGCTGGCGCCCTCGGGTTGGTTGTCGAGCGCGATGCAGAGTATGGGGCTCGGCGAACTCGGCATCCTGTACACACGTGCGGCGGTACAGATCGGCGTCGTCTACAACTACCTACCGCTGATGATCTTCCCGCTCTACGTCGCGATGGATCGCGCCGGTCTGTCGTTACGTGAGGCGAGCCGGGATCTCGGGGCGAACCGGTGGACCACGTTCTTCCGGATCACACTCCCGCTCGCCTCGCCGGGCATCGCGTCGGGTGTCCTGCTCGTGTTCATTCCACTGATGGGCGACTACGTGACGCCGTCGGTGCTCGGCGGCGCCAAGGGGACGATGGCGGGACAGATGATCGCGGCACAGTTCGAGACCGCTCAGAACTGGGCGCTGGGGTCGGCGATGACGGTGTCGCTGATGCTGGTCGTGCTGTTGTGCGTGGTTCTCGCCGGGTTGGTCATCCGTGCGATCGCCACCTACCTGGACAAGCGGGTGTTCGATGTCCGACTTCCCGACGCCACCGGCCAGAAGTCCGGTCCGTTGCCGCCCCTGACCATGAAACCGCTACGCACACAGTTCGATTGGTACACATTCGCGATCAAGGCGTGGGCCGTCATCGTGTTCCTGTTCTTGTTCCTGCCGATCGTGGTCATCGTCGTGTACTCGTTCAACACCGGTCGCCTCCTACAGCAGTTCGATTCGTTCGGGTTCACCGCCTACTCCGATGCGCTCACCAACGACACGATCGTCAGGTCGGTGGAGGTGTCGCTCGAGGTCGGCGTGCTGTCCGCTCTGCTGGCCACGGTGCTCGGCGGGTTCGCGGGCATCGGAATCGGCATCTCACGCAGGCCACGATGGTGGTCCGTCGGGCTGCTGGGGCTGCTCACCGTCACACTGGTCACCCCCGACATCGCCGACGCGGTGGCCTTCCTCCCGTGGTACGTCACCCTCGGCGTGGACGGCGGGCTCACCCCGTTCAACAACGGCCTGTTCCGTCTGGTCATCTCGCACGCCGTGGTGTCGATGGTGGTCGTCACGTTCATCGTGCGAGCCCGCGTTGCCTCGCTCGACCCTGCGCTCGAAGAAGCCGCAGCCGATCTCTACGCGTCGCCGGTGGCGCGGCTGCGGCACGTGATCCTGCCCGCGGCCATGCCGGGAATCATCGCCGGCATGCTGCTGGCTTTCACCTTCAGCCTCGACGACGTCGTGATCTCGACTTTCGTGCAGCAGCCGGGGTACACACCATGGCCGGTCTACGTGTTCTCCAACGTGCGCGTCGCGTTGCGTCCGGAGGTCGCGGCGATGTCGACGCTCATGTTGGCTCTCACCCTGGTGGTGCTGGCGGTGTCCGCGGCGATCCTGCGTCGTAGCGGTGAGGACTCGAACTCGATGGTCAAGATGCTCGGCTGACGAGGGGACAGCCGCAGAAAAGACGACGCCGTGCTTGAACCTGAAATTGGGTTCAAGTACGGTTTCGTCTATGAACGTCGACGGAAGTGTTGCGATCGTCACAGGTGCTGCCGGGGGAATCGGGTCGGCGCTCGCGCGCGGTCTCATCGCAGGCGGTGCTCGCGTTGTCGCCACTGACCTCGACGAACAGGCGCTGACCCGCGCGGCAGCCGAGGTCGACCCGACCGGCGACAACGTCGCCACGCTGGCAGGCGATGCGGGGTCGCCCGACCACATCGACGCCACGATCGCCTTGGCGCAGTCGCGGTTCGGTCCCGTCGACATGTATGTCGCGAACGCAGGCATCGGTGGTCGTCCGGGGCTCTCGGCCACCGATGCCGACTGGGACGTCGCGCTCAACGTCAATGTGCTCGCACATGTCCGGGCGGCCCGTCGACTCGTGCCCGAGTGGGTAGAACGTGGTGGCGGCTACTTCGTGTCCACGGCGTCGGCCGCGGGGTTGCTGACGCAAATCGGTTCGGCCATCTATTCGACGACCAAGCACGCAGCGGTGGCCTTCTCGGAATGGCTGAGCGTGACCTACGGAGACGCGGGTGTTAAGGTGAGTTGCCTGTGCCCGATGGGCGTCGACACCGCACTGCTGCGACCGACGACCGAGCCCGACGACCCGGACGCGCTGCTGATGCAGCGTGCGGTGGAAACCGCCGGACGGGTGCTCACCCCCGACGAATGTGCAGAAGTCGTCCTCGCCGCCATCGCCGACGAGTACTTCTTGATCCTGCCGCACCCCGAGGTCCTCGAGATGTATCGCAACAAGGGTGCCGACTACGACCGCTGGCTGCGCGGGATGCGCCGATACCAGCACACGCTGCGCGGTCAACTCGCTGACGCCTGACGACCCCATTCGCCCACAGCCTTCCACCGTAAGGAGAACCCGATGAGCCTCTTCGAGATGTCGCCGCGCGCAGCGGAATACCGCCAGCGCGTGCTGGACTTCATGGATCAGTACATCTACCCCAACGAGGCGGTGTACGAGCAGCAGATGCGCGAGCTCGACAACCCGCACGCGAACCCGCCGATCCTCGATCAGCTCAAGGAGAAGGCGCGCGCGGAGGGGCTGTGGAACCTCTGGTTCGCCGGGAGCGGCGCGAGCGGGAACGATCGTGGCAGCCATCCACACAAGGAGTGGGGGCCGGGGCTGAGCAACCTCGAGTACGCGCCGCTCGCCGAGATCATGGGGCGCGTCGTCTGGGCGTCGGAGGTGTTCAACTGCAACGCACCGGACACCGGGAACATGGAGGTGCTCACGCTCTTCGGCACCGACGAACACAAGGAGCGCTACCTCAAGCCGCTGCTCGACGGCGAGATCTCCTCGGCTTTCGCGATGACCGAACCGGCGGTGGCGAGCTCGGATGCCACCAATATCGAGATGTCCATGGTCCGCGACGGCGACGAGTACGTACTCAACGGACGAAAGTGGTTCGCGTCGAACGCGGTTCGGCCTGACTGCAAGGTGCTCATCGTGATGGGCAAGACCAATCCCACTGCGCCGACGCACAAGCAGCAATCGATGATGGTCGTCCCGACCGACGCGCCTGGACTGACCATCGTGCGCAACCTCCCGGTGTTCGGCTACGTCGACCGGGAGAGCCACGGAGAGCTTCTCTTCGAGAACGTGCGCGTCCCCGTGGCCGACGTCCTCAAGGGCGAGGGGGAAGGCTTTGCGATCGCGCAGGCGCGACTCGGACCGGGACGAATCCATCACTGCATGCGGACGATCGGGATGGCCGAGCGCGCACTCGAATTGATGTGCGCCCGCGCCACCCAGCGCGTCACCTACGGAGAGCCATTGGCCGACCGCGCGAACATCCAGGACTGGATCGCCGAGTCGCGCATCGACATCGAGATGGTGCGTCTGCTGACCCTCAAGGCCGCCGACATGATGGACACCGTCGGCAACAAGGCCGCAGCCACCGAGATCGCGGCCATCAAGGTCGCGGCGCCCAACGTCGCGCTGAAGATCATCGACCGCGCGATCCAGGTGTACGGCGGCGCGGGGGTCACCGACGACTTCCCCCTCGCGATGGCCTACGCGCACATCAGAACGCTGCGTCTGGCGGACGGCCCCGACGAGGTGCACAAGCGGGCGATCGCACGTCGCGAACTCCGGCCGTATCGCACCGGTCCTGCACCGGAAACCGTTGCGGGTGTGTCTGATCAGGCGCTGGCGGCACGGTGGTGAGTTCATCGGTGGCCGGTCTGTCCATTCCCGAGGTCGACCCGGATGGGCTGAGTACCTGGTTCTCGGCCAACGGGATCGAGCTCGACGGTGACGTGCGGACGACGAGAATCGGTGGCGGACAGTCGAACCTCACGTACCTGCTTTCCGATGACTCCGGCCGACGATACGTCCTGCGCCGGCCGCCCGTGGGCCACCTGCTCGCGTCGGCCCACGACGTCGCCCGTGAGGCGCGCATCCTGTCGGCACTGGCACCGACCGACGTCCCGGTTCCTGCCGTGTACGGTGTCTGCGCCGACGAGGCGGTGGCCCCGGTACCGCTCGTGATCATGGAGTTCGTCGACGGCATCTCCCTGGAGAAGCGCGAGAGCGCCGAGAAGATGCCGATGGCGGCGCGGCGCAACGTCGGGACGTCGATGATGCAGACCCTGGCCCACATCCATGCCGTCGACCTCGACGCGACGGGTCTGACCGATCTCGCAAGCCACAAGCCCTACGCGCAGCGCCAGCTCAAGCGGTGGACGGCGCAATGGAACCATTCCAAGACCCGCGAGCTTCCGGCGCTCGACGCCCTGACGCGGCGGCTCACCGACAACATCCCGGAGCAGCGTGAGATGTCGTTGGTTCACGGCGACTTCCACATTCGCAACGTCATGGTCGATCAGGAGACCGGCGACGTGCGGGCCGTACTGGACTGGGAGCTCTCGACGCTCGGAGATCCGCTCGCCGACATCGGCAGCACGCTCGCGTACTGGCCCGAGGTGGGAGAGGAGATCCCGGGGCGATTCAGCGCGGAAACGATGGAGGGATTCCCAACACCCGCCGACGTGGCAGCAGACTATCTGCGGATCACCGGGCGCGACCCGCAAGCGCTGAAGTTCTGGCGGGCGCTCGGCTTGTGGAAGGTCGCGATCATCGCCGAGGGCGTCGTGCGGCGGGTCCAGGACGATCCGGCCAATCGCGCCGCGACGGGAGTGCCGACCGCGGCCGTGGTAGACCGCTTCGTCGACAAGGCGACAGCGATGGCCGATGAGGCTGGATTGTCGTGAGCCGATACCGTTGAGCGGTTCCGATCATTCGGTAGGCCACGAGGTGGCCGGCGACAGGAGAGCCAGATGAGCGTCCGCCCCGACGAGACCGCCGCGCACGACGACGCGCTGCAGGTGCCGTCGGTGGCGGCTGCCTCGAGCGTGCGAAAGCCACTGACCGCCCGGGGCGAGAGGACACGGGCAGCCTTGGTCTCCGCGGCGCGCACGGTATTCGAACGTGATGGGTTCGCCGATTCACGACTCACCGACATCACCGCCGAGGCGCAGTGCTCGATCGGATCGTTCTACACCTACTTCGACAGCAAGGAAGAAGTTCTCGACGCCGTGCTCGCCGAGGCCCACCAGGACATGCTGCATCCGGGCTTTCCGCATGTGGAACCCGGCTCCGAGGACGATCCGACCGAGATCCTCGCCGCGGCCAACCGGGCCTATTTCGAGGCGTATCGGCGAAACGCGGGTTTGCGTCTGGTACTCGAGCAGGTCTCGTCGACGATGGCGCAGTTCCGTGAGAAGCGGCGCCAACGCAGTCTGGTGTTCGTCGAGCGAAACGCGCGCCACATCAGAGAACTGCAGGAGCGTGGCATCGCAGATCCCGAACTCGACCCCACCGCCGCAGCCGCGGCACTGTCGGGCATGGTGTCGCGCATGGCATATCAGACGTTCGTGGTCGGCGGCGAGCCCATCGACATCGACATGATGGTCGACACCGCCACGCGACTGTGGGTCAACGCGATCGGAGTTCGACGCCCCGACCGCGCATAGCGCCGACCCGGCACACGGTCGCCGCACCACTGCACCGATCCCGACGGCAACCTATCGAGATCGCGGTGTACCCGAGCTACTCGAGGTGAGCTCGCGCAGCGAGTGGCGGTCGATCGCGCGCTTGAGGATCTTGCCGGTCGCGCCTTTCGGAAGTGCGTCGACGACGTGGACGATGCGCGGCACCTTGTAGGCGCTGAGACGTTCCTTCGCCCATTCGCGTAGCGCAGCTGTGTCGACCACTGCGCCAGGGCGGACCGCGATCACTGCGGCGATCTCCTCGCCGTAGTGGGTGTCGGGGACACCGACCACGGCCACCTCCACGATATCGGGATGGCCGTAGAGCACCTCCTCGACTTCGCGTGGGTACACGTTGTAGCCGCCACGAATGATGAGATCTTTTGCGCGGTCGATGATCCGGACGTCGCCGTCGGCGTCCATCGAGCCGATGTCCCCGGTGCGCAGCCATCCGTCGACGAGTTCAGACGCCGTGGCGTCGGGCCGGTTCCAGTATCCGGTCATCACCGTCGGTCCCTTGATGAAGATCTCACCGATCTCGTCTGCGCGCAGCGGTGCGCCGTCCGGGTCGCGTACCTCGATCGTGAAGCCGGGCAACGCCGGACCGACGGTCCCGACCTTCGGCGCACCGTCGAGGTTGCGGAACGTCGCGGTGCCTGCGGTCTCGGTGAGGCCGTAGCCCTCGAGGATCGCGCACCCGAATGTGTCGGCGAACGCACGGATCACCTCGCCCGGCATCGACGCCCCACCCGAGCACGCCAACCGGAGGTCGGCGAAGTCGTCGGCGGTGTAATTGGATGCGTTCTGCAGCATTGCATTCCACATCGTCGGCACACCACAGGCGATCGTGGCACGTTCGTCGCGCAGGCGGTTCATGAACTCGACGGGCGCAAACGGCGAGAGCAGCGACAGGCTGCCACCCCATGTCAGGGCGTTGTGCATGACGACCACCTGCCCGAAGCAATGGAAGAGTGGAAGTGCGGTGGCCCAACGTTCATCGTCGGCGAGGCGCAGTGCCGACCGGAATGCGACCGGGGCTGCGTTGACGTTCGCGATGCTCAACTGCGCACCCTTGGGCTTCCCGGTCGTACCGGAGGTGTACAGGATGACCGCGGTGTCGTCCTCCTCGCGTTCGACGAATGCGT
The DNA here is from genome assembly GCF_000248075.1 of Gordonia otitidis NBRC 100426. GTDB lineage: Bacteria > Actinomycetota > Actinomycetes > Mycobacteriales > Mycobacteriaceae > Gordonia > Gordonia otitidis. The sequence continues at coordinate 13,956 of NZ_BAFB01000152.1, forward strand.
CGACGGATGGCCCGTCCGCATTCGCATCCTCCTCGAATGCTCGGAGTTCGACGAACGGGATCCCACGGTCGGTCGCGACGAGATCGGCCGCCGCTGCGGATTCGTGCCATGCGACGATCAGTGACGTCCCGGAATCCTCGACCACGTAGTCGATCTCATGCCTGGTCGACATCGTGTTGACCGTGATGACGGTCGCGCCGATCGTGTGGAGTCCGTAGTACGCGATGACGAACTCGGGAATCGACGGTGCAACCAGCAGGACGCGGTCGCCGGGCGCCACGTCGTGACCTGCGAAGTACGCTGCGCTGCGGGTGATTCGGTCGCGTAGTTCGCCGTAACGCAGGATGCGGTCGCCGCTGCGCACGGCGATCCGGTCGGGGTAGGTGTCTGCGCCCTTCCACAGGGCGGCAACGGGATTGGACATGATAGGTCCCTCGGGGCAGTGGATCGGTGGGGCGTGGTGGTCACTCGAAGTAGCGGCGCGGGACGTCGACCAGCATGGTGTCGATGTCGGCATCGCTCACCCCGCGCTCGCGCAGTGCGGGCAGGACGTCCTCACTGATGTGTCGGTAGTTCCAGTTGGGTACGGCCTGCTTCTTGGCCTCCGGGTCGAACCAGTCGATGAAGCACGACGCGTCGTGTGCCAGCCCCATCCGATCGGCGTAGCCGCGCTTGGTCAGTTCGACGATCGTGTTGATGCGATCGTCGAACGGCAGCAGGACGTCGAGTCCGAACCGGTCCATCCCGAGAATCGATCCCTCGTCGGCGATCTTCATGAGGTAGTCGAGGTCGGTGGAGTCGCCGGAGTGCCCGATCACGACCTTCGTCAGGTCGACACCCTCCTCGGCCAACACCCGTTGGGCGACAAGACCCGAACCGGTGTGCGGATTGGTGTGCACGGTGATCGGAGCACCGGTCTGTACGTGTGCCTGGCCGACGGCCCGCATCACCCGTTCCACACCCGGGGTCAGGCCGGGTTCCTCGATGGCGCACTTGAGGAACGACGCCTGAACCCCGGTGTCGGCGATTCCCTTGGTGAGGTCGCGGACGAACAGGCCCACCAGCGGCTCGTCGACGTCGAACAGCAGTCCCGGACCGGTGTAGTGGAACTGGAAAGGAATGTCGTTGTAGGTGTAGAGCCCGGTCGCGACCACGATGTTGAGGTCGACCTGGTCGGCGATGCTCTTGATGCGCGGGATGTAGCGTCCGAGCCCGAGGACCGTCGGATCGAAGATGGTGTCGATGCCGAGGCTCTTGAGCTCGGTGAGGTCGCGAACCGCGTCGGCGATCTTCTGGTCCTCATCCCAGTCGTCCTGGTAGTTCTCCCGGTGTTCCTCGCCGACGACGAAGATGTGCTCGTGGATGAGGGTCCTACCCAGGTCGGTCGAGCTCACGGGGCCGGTAACGGTGTTGACAGTGCTCATCAGATTCCCTTCGCGATGCGTGAGCAGCCGCGGACCACGTGGTGTGTGCTGCGTCACCACTGGACAGTAGATGAGACTGAGTTCATGTTCAAGTGCTTGTCCGAGGGGTCGGTGTCATCCGATCAGTGCAGCACCGTGATCCCCCTGAGACTCAAGTCGTCTTGCCATTTGTCACACTAGTGTGGTGCAGAAGTTACTGATGAGGCGAATGAGACTGTTGGGACTTGTAGCGATTGCGGTGATGGCCGCAATCGTTGCCGGTGCCGGCCAGGCATTGGCCGCGCCGGGAACCTCGACAACCCCCACAAGTCCGACAACGCCGACCACTCCGAAGACGTCGGGCACGTCACCGATTCCGTCGATAGGAATTCCCGCGGTTGACGGACTCCTCGACAAGCTCGCGGGGAACGGATCGACGACGCCGGGGACCACGGCGTCGGACACCAGCCAGATGATCGTGGTGACCGCGCCGAAGGCCACCGACACCACTGCGACACTCACCGCTTTCGAAAAGGGCGCCGACAAGTCGTGGAAGCCCGCATTCGGACCGACCAAGGCATTCCTGGGATCGCAGGGGATGGGCGAACCGAAGGACAACGTGCCCCGCACGCCCGAGGGCACTTTCGCGCTCGACCAGGCATTCGGCAGGGAAGCGAATCCGGGCACCAAGATGCCCTACTTCCAGGCCACGCGCCAGGACTGGTGGGACTCGAACATGAAGTCGCCGACCTACAACACACACGTCCGGTCGGCCAAGAGCCCCGGTGGCGACAGCGAGAACCTCTACGACTCCGGTCCGGTCTACGACTACGCCGTCAACATCGCCCACAATCCGCAACGTGTGCCGGGCAAGGCGTCGGCGATGTTCCTCCACGTCACCAACGGTGAGCCGACGCAGGGCTGTGTGGCAATCGACCGTGAGCTGATGAAGAAGATCCTCGTCTGGCTCGACCCGGCCAAGCACCCGAAGATCACCATCGGGGTCAACGCCGCCGCGCCGACGGGTGACGCCCCGAGCACCACCGCGCCGTCGGGAACCACTCCCACGACGCCGACCACTCCCACGACACCGAGTCTTCCGGGGGTGTCGGACATCCTGGGCGACAAGGGATTGAGCGATCTGCTGACCCAGCTGGTCAACCTCATCCCGACGCTGCTGGGAACGAAGTAGCCCTAGACCGACCGTGGGTCGAATCCGAAGATGTGGGTGCTAGAGCACCGCTTCTCGGATTCGACCCACGTTTGTCGATGGGGGTCAGTGTGACGCGACGTTCTCCCGCTTGAGCTCGAAGCACGCCGCGTGGCGACCGCCGAAGTCGTCGCGCGGCGCGGTCATCGCCTCGACCTGTGCGCGGGCCTGCTCGACGACGGGTGTGGCCGGGTCGAGTACCCCCAGATACACCTCGTGTGCGGCAAGGGATTTCACCGCAACATCGACCTGGTCGGTGACATCGACCGCATGGGTCGGGTGCGGGCCGTTCTCGAACAACCATCGGGGGGCGTCCTCGGCGAGAGAGTCGTAGGCGTCGAGGACTGCGGCGGAGAACTCCATGTGGTCGCGCTGATTGGGCTTACCCGGAGCCCACTCCGCGCCGCCGTAGAGGGAGAGCACCACTTGGGGATCGACACGCCTGATGGTGTCTGCGACCGCCGCACGCAGTTCCGGCGTGTTGCGAATGTTGCTGTCCGGAAAGCCCCAGAACCCGACCTCGCCGACGCCGACAATCGCGGCCGACGCTCGCTGCTCACCCTCGCGCAGCGGGCCTGCCTGCGCAGCGTCCATCCCCTCGATGCCGACTTCACCGCTCGACGCGAGGGCGTACACCACGCGTTTGCCCTCGCCGGTCCACTTCGCAACCGCCGCCGCCATCCCGTATTCGGGATCGTCGGGATGCGCGACGAGCGCCAGAGCGGTGTGCCAGTCGGTCGGGAAGGGTGTCAGATCGGACATGGTCCGACTCTATCGACGGCTCAACGCTTGTGGTCGAGGTTGGCCATCTTCAACACGTCGAGGCGCTTGTCGAGTTCTTCCTCGCTGAGCTTGTCGGGCACGAGACCGCGGTCGATGACGGTCTGTCGAATCGTCTTGTGCTCCTTGAGTGCCTGCTTCGCCACCGCCGCGGCCTCCTCGTAGCCGATGGCGGAGTTCAGCGGCGTGACGATCGACGGCGAGCTCTCCGCGAGAGTCCGCAAGCGTTCCTCGTCGGCTCGCAGTCCGGAGATGCACCGGTCGGCGAACAGCCGCGAGACGTTGGCGAGCAGCTTCAACGATTCGAGCACGTTGCGGGCCATCATCGGGATGTAGACGTTGAGTTCGAACGCGCCGTTGCCACCGCCCCACGTGACCGCGGCGTCGTTGCCGATGACCTGGGCGGCGACCTGCGTGACCGCCTCGGGCAGAACGGGATTCACCTTGCCCGGCATGATCGAGCTGCCCGGCTGGAGGTCGGGGAGGTGGATCTCGGCGAGTCCGGTCAGCGGGCCGGAGCCCATCCAGCGGACGTCGTTGGCGATCTTGGTCAGCGAGACCGCGATCGTCTTGAGTTGACCCGACAGTTCGACGAGACCGTCGCGCGCCGCCTGGGCCTCGAAGTTGTTCTTGGCCAACGTGATCGCGTCGACGTCGGTCAGCTTGACGAGTTCGGCGACGACCTTCGTGCCGAAATGGTCGGGGGCGTTGAGTCCTGTGCCGACTGCTGTGCCACCGATCGGTACCTCGCCGACGCGCGGGAGTGTAGCGGTCAGGCGTTCGATTCCGGCCTCGACCTGTCGTGTGTATCCGCTGAACTCTTGGCCGAGCGTGACCGGAACCGCGTCCATCAGGTGGGTGCGCCCGCTCTTGACCACCTCACGCCACTCCTCGGCCTTGGCCAGCAGCGCGAGCCTGAGATGATCGAGCGCGGGGATGAGGTCGGTGACGACAGCCTCGGTGGCCGCGACATGTGTCGCCGTCGGGAACGTGTCATTCGACGACTGCGACATGTTCACGTCGTCGTTCGGGTGGACGTCGACGCCGTTGCCCTTGGCGATCGAGGCGATGACCTCATTGGCATTCATGTTCGAGCTGGTGCCCGAGCCGGTCTGGAAGACGTCGATCGGGAACTGGTCGTCGTGCTTGCCGTCGGCGATCTCCTTGGCCGCGGAGATGATGGCGTCGGCCTTGGTGGCGTCGAGCAGACCGAGGTCTTTGTTGACCTGTGCGCAGGCTGCCTTCAGTAGTCCCATTGCCCGGATCTGCGTGCGCTCGAGTGGGCGGTGGCTGATCGGGAAGTTCTCCACTGCGCGCTGCGTCTGCGCGCGCCACAGCGCGTCGACGGGGACCTTGACCTCGCCCATGGTGTCGTGCTCGATGCGGTACTGCTGCTGCGCCATCTGTCTCGTCCTCCGGTTCTCGACGGTGGGTTAGGACTACCTCAAACAACGCTACTCGCAGCGGGTTGTGGGGCCGCGTCTGCCGTACACAGGTGCCAGGATCTGGCACCTGTGTACGGCAGAGGCACTGGGGATCATGATCGACGCCGCGGTGCGGTGTCCGTGCCCGGAAGAGCACGAGCCGCAAGACCGCTCGCTCAGCGCTCCTTCGACCGAATCCGCACGCCGCCCAGCGGCACGGTGACCGAGCCGGACGGGTCGGTGAAGAAGTCGTTGCCCTTGTCGTCGACGACGATGAACGCGGGGAAGTCCTCGACCTCGATCTTCCACACCGCCTCCATGCCGAGCTCGGGGTATTCGATGACCTCCTGGCTCTTGATGCAGTCGAGGGCGAGGCGGGCCGCGGGACCGCCGATCGAACCGAGGTAGAAGCCCCCGTGGGCGTCGCACGCCCTGGTGACCTGGGCGGAGCGATTTCCCTTGGCCAGCATGACCATCGACCCACCTGCGGCCTGGAACTGCTCGACGTAGGAATCCATCCGACCCGCGGTCGTCGGACCGAACGAACCGGACGCCATGCCCTCGGGCGTCTTGGCGGGGCCCGCGTAGTACACGGGGTGGTCGCGCAGGTACTGCGGCATCGGCTCGCCCGCGTCGAGGCGTTCCTTGATTTTGGCGTGTGCGATGTCGCGGGCCACGACGAGTGGGCCGGTCAGTGACAGTCGCGTCTTGACCGGGTACTTCGACAGTTCGGCGAGGATCTCGGGCATCGGGCGGTTCAGGTCGATCTTGACGACCTCGCCGCCCTCGATGTCCTCGGCGACGCCGGCGTCGGGCATGTATTGTGCCGGATCCGTTTCGAGCTGCTCGAGAAAGACGCCGTCGGCGGTGATCTTGCCGAGAGCCTGGCGATCGGCCGAGCAGGAGACCGCGATGGCCACTGGGCACGAGGCGCCGTGACGTGGCAGACGCACGACGCGGACGTCATGGCAGAAGTACTTGCCGCCGAACTGTGCTCCGATGCCGAAGGACTGGGTCAGCTCGAACACCTTCTCCTCGAGTTCGAGATCACGGAACCCGTGCGCCGACATCGACCCTTCCGTCGGGAGCGTGTCGAGGTAGTGCGCCGACGCGTACTTGGCCGTCTTCAAAGCGAATTCCGCCGACGTTCCGCCGATGACCACTGCGAGGTGATACGGCGGGCAGGCCGCAGTGCCGAGCGAGCGGATCTTCTCGTCGAGGAAGGACAATAGGCGGTCGGGGTTGAGGATCGCCTTGGTCTCCTGGAACAGGAACGACTTGTTGGCGCTGCCGCCGCCCTTGGCCATGAAGAGGAACTTGTACTCCGGACCCTTCGGTCCCTGCTGCGTCGAGTAGATCTCCACCTGCGCAGGCAGATTGGTGCCCGTGTTCTTCTCGTCGTACGTGGTCAGTGGTGCGAGCTGCGAGTAGCGAAGGTTGAGCTTGGTGTAGGCGTCGTAGACACCGCGTGAGATCCACTCGCCGTCGTCGACACCGGTCAGCACGCCCTCGGACTTCTTTCCCATGACGATCGCGGTGCCGGTGTCCTGACACATCGGCAGCACGCCGCCGGCCGAGATGTTGACGTTCTTGAGCAGATCGAGCGCGACGAACCGATCGTTGCCCGAAGCCTCCGGATCGTCGATGATCCTGCGCAACTGGCGCAGATGGGCCGGCCGGAGGTAGTGACTGATGTCGTGCATCGCCTCGGAGGTCAGTCGTTCGAGTGCCTTCGGCGCGACCTTGAGGAAGGTCTGACCGTCGACGTCGAATGTGGACACCCCCTCTCTGGTGATCAGACGGTAGGGCGTGTCGTCGGCGCCGGAGGGCAGCAAATCGGCATAGCGGAACTCCGGAGCAAGGGCTGGTTTGCTCACGCGCAAACTCTATCGCGGCCGGTCAGCGCCCTCGTGGGTGCCGTCGGGAGCTGTGGCACAGGCCACCGCGCGGCGATGTCGGCGAATCGGCCCCCGCGCGGGCCGAACACAATGCGGGTATTACTGTGTGGTGGATCACAGATTCAGTTCACTGTGTCCGATTCACTGAGATCAACACGGGAGGGGAACGCATTGGCTGCGATCGTGCTGGCAGAGGTACGCACATCCTGCGAACGCGAGGCCGTGGCCGAATGGGCGTCGAACCGACATCCGGAGGCTCCCGTTCGCACGCTCGACGAGATCGACACGGACGCGCTCGACCCCGACACGACGCTGATCCCCGCGCGCGTCGTCTGGCTGCCGCCGATTCGCAAAGGCGAACGGCGGGTGTCGGTGGCAGACGTCCTCGTGCTCTCCAATCCCCGTCGCCCACCGGCTTTCCGGCAGCGGGCCATCAAGAAGCGCTCGCCCGACCGTGCCCGCGTCGTTGCCGGGGAAGCGGCAACGGTCGAGGAGCTGCGGCTCCGACACGAGCAGGCATCGGCCGAGGGAGAGGACTTCGCGGACTTCGTTGCATTGGCGGCCGCACTGTCGGCAGAGCGCGCCGAACGCCAGCTCATCGGTGACCGGTACAAGGTGCCCAAACTCGTGGCGCAACAGATAGGTTCGTCGGCGCGTTTCCAGGCCAACGCTGCGAAGCTCGCAGCAGATCTCGGTCGGCCGGTGGCAGCGATCATCTCCGACGCGATCGACAAGATGTCGACGTTCGTGGCGACGCAGAGCCCGCTGATGGACGACGTCTTCTCGACGACGTTCGGCAAACTTTACGAACGTACCTGGACGGTGTCGGTCGATCTGGACACCCTGAGCGAGCTGCGGAACCTCAACAAGTCACACGGCCTGGTCTTCCTGCCGTCACACCGGTCGTATGTCGACACGCTGGTGCTGGCGGATGCGCTGCGCCGCCACGACTTTCCACCGAACCTGGTGCTCGGCGGCAACAATCTTGCGCTGTGGCCGCTCGCGCCCATCGCGCGGCGCGCGGGTGTGATCTTCATCCGGCGCAAGTTCGGCAACGATCCCATCTACAAGTTCGCGATGCGCGCCTACCTCTCGTTCATCGTCGAGAAGCGCTTCAACCTCGAGTGGTACATCGAGGGCGGACGCAGCCGTACCGGCAAGTTGCGTCCACCGATGATGGGACTGCTCGCCTACGTCGTCGACGCCATCGAGCAACTCGACACCGCCGACGTGATGGTCGTGCCCACCTCCATCGTCTACGACCAACTGCACGAGATCTCGGCGATCGCCCGCGAGGCGGCAGGTGGCACGAAGAAGCCGGAGGACATGACCTGGCTGCTCAAATACGCCAAGGCGCAGCGGTCGTATCTCGGTGAGGCTCGCGTACGTTTCGGGGAGCCGTTCTCGTTGCGGGAGTCGATCGCCGAGCACGACCAGGACGACCCCGCGCGGCTGGAGAAGATCGCGTTCAAGGTGATGGACGAGATCAATGCCGCCACACCGATTTCGGCGACCTCGCTGGCCGGCTTCGCCTTGCTCGGGGCCGGTGACAGGGCATACACCGCAACAGAGATCGAGCACATCCTGCGGCCGTTGCTCGCCTACATCGAGCGTCGCGGGTTGCCCGGCCCGGACCCGGCGATGTGTCGGGGGCTGGGACTGAAGTCGACTCTCAAGGAACTGACCGACGCAGGCGTGCTCACTCATTTCAGTGGTGGCATCGACGACGTGTGGTCGATCGCGGGTGAGAACCATGCGGTCGCGGCGTACTACCGTAACGGCGCGATCCACCACTTCGTCGATCGCGCGATCGTCGAGGTGGCGCTGTTCGCGGCCGATCACAACGAGGTCGACGAGGACCGCGACACACGGCTGGCCGCCGCGCAGGCGGAGGCTCTGCGGATCAGGGATCTGCTCAAGTTCGAGTTCTTCTTCCCGAAGAAGAAGGAGTTCCTGCATCGGCTCGGCGCCGAGATGGACCTGATCGCACCGGAGTGGCGCCACGTCAGGCTGACGCCCGCCTGGTTGCACGACACCTTCGCGGCCATGTCGGGAGAGCTGTTCGCGCGACGCACCCTGCAACCGTTCTTCGACGCCCAGCTGGTGATGGCTCGACGACTCGTCGATCTGAACACCGAACCACGCGAGAAAGAGGAGATCATCACCGACTGCCTCGGACTCGGTAAACAGCTGGCTCTGCAGGGAGTGGTGAAGAGCAGGGACTCGGTGTCGACCGAGCTCTACGACGCCGCGTACAAGCTGGCCGACAACCGTGGACTCATCGACCCGGCCGACGGCGTCGACGTGGTCGAGGCACGCCTGCAGTGGCTCGACGAGGTGGAGGACATGCGGGACCGGTTGGCGCGGATCGCAGAGATCGAGGCCCAGCAGACGGGAGTGACGTCGGTATGAGTGCGTTGGGCGACCGTCTGGTGCAGATCCGCTCGGCGCCGCGCGGCAAACACATCGGTGCCTTCTTCGACTACGACGGCACCCTCATCGACGGGTTCTCCGCGACAGCCATTTTCGGTGCCCGGATACGCAGTATGGAATTCGGGCTCGGCGAGGTTGCCGACTTCGCGCTCATCGGTCTGCGCGGCGTCGAATCCGAACAGGACTATGCAGAGGTGCTCGAGGCCACCAAGCCGACGTTCGCAGGGAAGACCTATGAGGAGCTCCTCGCCATGGGGGACAGTCTCTTTCGGCACGAGACCGCTGCCAAGCTCCGACCCCAGATGTGGCAGATCCTCAGCGCGCACCGTGAGATGGGGCATCGGATCGTCATCGCGTCGTCGGCGACCCGATTCCAGATCGAACCCATCGCCCGGGAGATAGACGCCGACCACGCCCTGGCCACCGACGTCGAGGTGATCGACGGGATCGTCACCGGAGAGGTGCTCGGCCGGCCGCTGTGGGGTCCGGGCAAGGCGGCAGCCGTGCGCGCGCTGGCACGCGAACACGACATGGATCTCGACGCGTCGTTCGCCTACAGCGACGGCAACGAGGACATCCCCTACCTCGAGAGCGTCGGACATCCGGCTGCGGTGTCGCCGCGACGCACGCTGCGGGCCGAGGCGCAGGCCAGAGGGTGGCCGATCCTCGATCTGCGCAATCCGTCGCACAACCGCTTCGGCATGGCATTGCGTACCGGGGCGATGTACGGCTCGTTTCTCGCAGGCGCTGCGGCTGGACTCGTGGGCGGGGTTGTGCAGCGCGGGCGATTCGAGACGATCGTCCAGTCGGGTATCGCCAGCGGGAACGACGTCGGATTGTCGTTGGCCGGTGTGCATGTCGAGGTGATCGAGGGTTCCGAACACCTGACGTCGGATCGGCCGTGCGTCTTTGCCTTCAACCACCAGTCGAAGCTCGACCTGCCCGTCATGATCCATCTCGTGCAGCGCGAGGCGACCGGCGTCGCGAAGAAGGAGATTCGTTCACTACCCGTGTTCGGCCAGATACTCGATGCCGCCGGGCTGGTGTTCATCGACCGCGCGGACGCGGGCAAAGCGATCGATCAGCTCGAGCCGGCGGTCCGCAAGCTGCGCGAGGACGGCTACTCGCTCGTGGTGGCACCGGAGGGCACACGCTCACCGACGCCCCGGATCGGGAGGTTCAAGAAGGGTCCGTTCCACATCGCCATGCAGGCGGGCGTTCCGGTGGTGCCGGTGGTGCTACGTAATGTCGGCGAATTGATGTGGCGTGGTGCGCAACTCGTCGCGCCCGGCACGATCGAGGTTCGGGTGCTCCCGCCCGTCGACACGTCGGCGTGGCAGACCGAGACCATCGGCGAGCACGCCGAGGACGTACGTCAGATGTTCATCACCGCGTTGGCCGACTGGCCGGAGCCGAGTGGCGCTGCGCAACAAGAGGGTTCGCAGAACACGGGTGTTGAGCAGCAGGACGAGAAGCGCGACGACGCAGGGGAGACTGTCGGATGAGTGAGGACCAACCCCTCGAGTGGGGGACTGAGCAGCACATGAGTCCGGTCGACGCGTTGATGTGGCGCGGCGATACCGACCGACGACTACGCGGAACGATCTCCATGATCGAGATCTACGACTGCGAACCCGACTGGGACCGACTGATTGCGGCGCACGACTGGGGTAGCCGCATGGCGCCGAGGTTTCGTTCGCGCGTGGTGGATTCGCCGCTGCACACGGGGACCCCAAGCTGGGCCATCGACCCGGAGTTCGACCTCCACTACCACGTCCGCCGGATCAGACTGCCCGGCGACGGGTCGATGCGTGAACTGCTCACCACCTGCGAACAGTTGGCGATGACGGCGCTCGACCCCGCACGCCCACCGTGGGAGGGCTACCTGATCACAGGACTCGCCGACGGGAAGACAGCGTACTTCCTCAAGGCACACCATGCGCTGACTGACGGACTCGGAGCGATTCTCGCGCTCGCGCAACTTCATTCGACCTCGCGCGATCCGATCCCGGACAAGCCTCAGCCGCCGGCCCCCGCACCGACAGAACTGTCGGCGCTCGAGGTCCTCGCTCGCCAGGTCGGCCAGGAGATCAGGCGGACGCCGTATCGGGCCGGACTCGTCGTACGTGGTGCGCTCGCGTTGACCGATCCCAAACGCGCGCTGAGCAAGGTCTTGCGATACGGGCGTTCGGTACCCCGGGTCGCCGGGCTGATCAGTCCGCCCGGTTCACCGCTTCTCGCGCACCGGAGTCTCTCGTGGCGATTTCTGGCGTTCGAGGTTCCGTTCGAGGAGTTGAAGGCCGCGGCGACGTCGATGAAAGCATCGATCAACGACGTCTATCTCGGCGGACTGATCGGCGGCTTCCGTATCTATCACGAGAAGATGGGGCAGGAGGTCGACGCGATCCCGGTGGCGATCCCGATCTCGGTGCGTCGACCCGAGGACCCGGAGGGCGGCAACAGGATAGCGGTAGGTCGACTGGCGGGGCCGATGTCGATCGACGACCCCTTCGAACGGGTGTTGACGATCCGTGAGCAGGTCCGCGCGGCCCGTACCGAACCCGCCGTCGACATCTTCAACACGCTCGGTTCGGTGCTGGCGTGGATGCCTGGTGAACTCCTCGGTCAGTTCAGCGGCGCAACGAGCATGAACGACCTACAGGCAAGCAATGTGCCCGGTATTCCGTGGGAGACCTTCGTCGCCGGGGCGAAGGTCGAGCGCTTGTTCCCGTTCGGCCCGTTGCCGGGCTGCGCGGTGATGGCGACCATGATCACGCACAACGCCACCGCATGCCTGGGATTGAACTGCGACGCGGCGTCGATCACCGACCCCGAGTTGTTCGCCGAATGCATCGTCGCCGGATTCGACGAGGTGCTCTCGCTCGCCGACCCTGCCGACCCTGCCGACGATGCGGCCGTGCGGGTCGGGATGCGGCGAGTGGTCTGAACGACCCCGGGAATCCGCACGAGCCGGGAGGTCTGGCGCAGACGACCCGGCTCGTGGGGGGTACCGACTAGATGTCGAGGCGGGCGTACTCGCGCAGCTTGGTGGTGCGGTGCACGGCCTCGATACGACGGATCGTTCCCGACTTCGATCGCATGACCAGTGAGCGGGTGGTCGCCCCACCGGGACGGTAGGTGACGCCACGCAGCATGTCGCCGTTCGTGACACCGGTCGCCGCGAAGAAGCAGTTCTCGCCGCTGACCAGATCGTCGGTGCCCAGCACGCGGTCGAGGTCGTGGCCGGCGTCGATCGCCTTCTGGCGTTCTTCGTCGTTGCGCGGCCACAGCTTGCCCTGGATCTCGCCACCCATGCACTTCATCGCGACCGCGGTGATGATGCCCTCGGGGGTACCGCCGACTCCCATCAGCATGTCGACGGTCGAGTAGTCACCGGCAGCGGCGATCGCGCCCGCGACGTCGCCGTCGGAGATGAGGCGGATCTTGGCGCCCGCCTTGCGGATCTCGCCGATCAGATCGGCGTGACGCGGACGGTCGAGGACCACGACGGTCAGGTCGCCGACGTCGATGCCCTTGGCCTTGGCGACCGAGTTGATGTTCCACTCGACCGATTCGTCGATGTTGATGGCGCCCTTGGCTTCCGGTCCGACTGCGATCTTGTCCATGTAGAAGACGGCCGACGGGTCGTACATGGTGCCGCGTTCACTGACCGCGATGACGGCGATCGAGTTGGGGCGGCCCTCGGCCATCAGGGTTGTGCCGTCGATGGGATCGACGGCGACGTCGCACTCGGGGCCGAGCCCGTTGCCGACCTCCTCGCCGTTGAACAGCATCGGCGCCTCGTCCTTCTCGCCCTCACCGATGACCACGACGCCGCGCATCGACACCGTGGAGAGGAGTTCGCGCATGGCGTCGACGGCTGCGCCGTCGCCCTTTTTCTTCTCGCCGCGACCCACCCAGCGTCCCGCGGCGAGCGCCGCTGCCTCGGTGACCCGCACCAGCTCCATGGCAAGGTTGCGGTCGGGTGCCTGGTGGTTCTCGGCTGTCATGTCTGATCGACTCCTTGGCGTCAGCGATGAGGTGCGCCGACGGTGATGGGCGTCGGCGGTGATGCTCGTGCTCATCATTTCACGTCGCGCGGGAGCTGACGCACTCGCCCGGCGGCTGATCTGACGTGTCGACGCAGCGCACGCGGGTCGGGGCCTCGGTCAGAGCGGGTCGAGGATGCGTCGCAGGAACTGGCGGGTGCGGTCCTTGGCAGGGCGGGTGATCACCTCGTCGGGGCCGCCGCGCTCGACGATGACGCCGCCGTCGACGAACAACACCTGATCGGCGACCTCCTGAGCGAACCGGATCTCGTGGGTGACCACCACCATCGTCCAACTCTCCTCGGCCAGACCCTTGAGTACCTTCAGCACGTCGCCGACGAGTTCGGGGTCCAGCGCCGACGTCGGTTCGTCGAAGAGCAGCACCTGCGGGTGCAGTGCGACGGCGCGGACGATTCCCACGCGCTGCTGCTGGCCACCCGACAGCTGGTGGGGGTACTGGTCGCGCTTGTCGGCGAGCCCGACGCTCGTCAGCAACGCCTCGGCCTCGGCGACCGCCTCTGCCTTCGCGCGATGCTGCACGATGACCGGACCCTCGATCACGTTCTCGAGAACAGTCTTGTGGGGGAAGAGGTTGTAGTTCTGGAAGACCATCGCGCTCTGCGCGCGGTAGGCGGCGATGTCGGACTTCGTGTACTGCCCGCTGAAGTCGATCGTCTGTGTGCCGACGCGGATGACACCGGCGTCGGGGATGTCGAGAGCGTTGAGCGCCCGCAGGATCGTCGTCTTGCCCGACCCGGAGGGGCCGAGGATGACAGTGACGGTGCCCCGGTCGACGCTGAAGTCGATTCCGCGTAGCACGTGGTTGTCGCCGAACGACTTGGTCAGTCCGGCGACGTCGACGACGGGCCCGGATGGGGCGTCGGGCGCAGGTCGTTCCATCGGGCCGTCGTGTGACTCGTCGTGTGGCTCGTGGTGTGGGGCGTCGGGATGCGTCGGGTCGTGGTCGGTCATCGTGTCACGAACCTCCCCAGTCGGGATTCGAGTCTGTTCTGCAGCGCGGACAGCACCAGGCACACGATCCAGTAGTAGATCGCGGCCGTGGTGTAGAGGGCGAAGAACTCGAACGTCGGAGCCGCGGCCAGCTGCGCAACGCGTAGGAGTTCGGTCACCAGGATCGTCGACGCGAGGGACGTGTCCTTGACCAGGGAGATCAACGTGTTCGACAAGCCCGGCACCGCATTGCGCGCCGCCTGCGGCAGGATGATGCGACGCATCGTCGTGCGATAGTTCATGCCGATCGTCTGCGCGGCCTCGGTCTGACCCTTCGGAACCGAGAGGATCGCACTGCGGATGATCTCGGCCGCGTACCCGCCGACGTTGAGCGAGAACGCGACGACGGCCGCGGGAAACGGCGGCACCTTGATGCCCAGTTCGGGTAGCGCGTAGAAGATGATGAAAAGCTGCACCAGCAGCGGCGTACCGCGGATGATCGAGATGTAGACACGCGCGAGCCAGTTGACCACCCGCGTGTCGGAGAGCCTCGCCAGCGCCACGACCAATGCGATCACCAGTCCGACCACGAAGCTGATCGCCGCGAGTGGGATGGTCACGGTGATCGTTGCCTTCGCCATGGGCCACAGGTTGTCGCCGATGATCTTCCAGGTGCTCCGCGGAACGGCCTGTTGCTGCCCGGCCGCCGCGCTGCCGCTCGCATCGGCTTTGAGGTACTTCTGCGAAATGCGGGAAAGTGTCCCGTCGGCGGTCAGTTCGTCGAGCGCCTTGTTGATGTCGCCGGTGATGCCGCTGTCTTTTCTGGCGGCGAATGCCTGCTCGCTCGTGTCCCCGGTCTTGGCGGCGATCTTGACACTCGTGTCGCCGGTCTCGGCGAAATAGGCGTAGACCGCGACGCTGTCGTTGACCGTCGCCTGGACGCGGCCCTGATTGAGCAGCTTGATCGCCTGGGTGAATCCCTCGACGGACTCGACGGTCGCGCCCGCGTCCTTGGCCACCTGCGCCCAGTTGCTCGTCGCCGACTGTGCGGTGGTCTTGCCCCTCAGGTCGTCGAGCGAACGGATCGAGTTGTCGTCGGCACGCGTGACGATGACCCCTTCGCTGACGGCGTACGGCTTGGAGAGGTCGTATTTCGCTTTGCGTTCCGGGGTGACCGACACCTGATTCGCGACGACGTCGAACCGGCCCGCCTCGAGGCCGGCGAAGATGGAATCCCATGGCGTGGTGACGAACTCGGTGCGCACACCCAACTTGTCGGCGACCGCGTTCGCGACGTCGACGTCATATCCCGCGAGTTGACCGGTCGTCGGATCGCGATAGCTGAAGGGTGCGTAGGTGCCCTCCGTACCGACGCGCAGCACGCCCGACGACCGGATCTCGTCGATGCCGTTGCGTTGACCGTCGGAGTTGCCGCAGGCGGCGAGGGCTCCGGCTGCGATCAGCGCGACCAGCACCGCGACGGCGACCCGTCCGCTGCGACGAACCAGCACAGTGCTGAACCCGAGACGGGACACGACGAGCTGTAGCGCGCGCATACGGAACGGTACCGCGTGGGACCGACGCTGACGTGATGCAACTGTGGCCGCGGGCACGCTCGTCGAGGGCCGCGGCACGAGGCGTCGTCGACGACTGGGATACTCGTGAGCCATGGCGAGCAAACCCCGCATCCTGACCAGCGGCAAGGACATGATCTGGACGCTGATCCCGTTGCTGGCGGTGTGCGCACTCGTTGCGATCGCCTCGGGGAATTGCTCGGTCGGGCTGACCGGCACCGCGTCGGATGACAAGACCCCCGCCTACGACGTCCGGGACGGCCTCGCCGCCGACGCCAGGATCATGCCGTTCCCGATCCGACGTCCGCCGACACCCGAGGGCTGGAAACCGAACTCCGGCAGCACGCAGGAGATAGCTAATTCGACGTCGAGCAATGTCGGATGGGTCACCGGCACCGGCGCATACCTGCAGCTCACCCAGACCAACGCGTCCGAGGACGACCTGGTCGAGAAGCTGGGTGGTGATGACGTGTCGTCGGGAACCGGTACCAAGGAGATCGGTGGCCGCACCTGGGTGGCCTATTCGACGCACGACGGCAACAAGTTCTGGATCACCGACCTCTCGGACGTGCGGATCGCCGTGATGTCGCGTGGCCCCGATTCCGAGATGCAGCAGATGGCCGAGTCCGTGCTGGCTCAGGAGCCGTTGCCGAAGACCGGTTCCTGACCGCGGTGGCGCGTGTGGCCCGCCGGACAGGGTGTCACTCGTCGTCGAGATCCTCGTCGTCGGAGTCCGGATCGTCGTCCGAGTCGGTGTCTACCTCGTGCGAGAGTGCGGCCTCGATGCGGTCCCGGGCGCCGGTCAGATGCGCTTCGCACCGCGTGGCCAGTGCTTCTCCACGCTCCCAGAGAGCAAGGGATGCGTCGAGGTCGAGGCCCCCGTGCTCGAGTGCCGTGACGACCTCGATGAGCTCGTCACGAGCCTGCTCATAGCCGAGTTGCTCGACCGGAATCGGCTTGGCGGACTTGCCTTTCGCAGGGCCGGTCACGTGGTGCTCCTCTTCGTGCTGCAGTTGCCGGTGCCGTCGGCGGGATTCTTGATGCCGTCGGCGGGGTCTGTGGTGCCGTCGGCGGGATTCTTGATGCCGTCGGCGGGGTCTGTGGTGCCGTCGGAGACCTGTGCCAGCGCGGCGCCGTCGCCGACGCGGATGCGCAGCCGTGCCCCCGCCGGCATCTGGTCGGTCGAGGTCACCACGTGGGGTTCGCCGGTGTCGACGCGTTGGACCACGGCGTATCCGCGCGCGAGTGTCTGCGCGGGTCCGAGGGTGGACAGCCGCGCCGACAGGTGCTCGACGCGACGTTCCTCGGCATCCACCATCCGGACCACGTCGCGGCGGATGTCGCGGCGCATGCGCTCGACGTCGTCGGAGCGTCGGTCGATCATCGTGAACGGGTTGGCCAGCACCGGTCGGGCGCGCAGCCCCGAGATCACCCGTTCCTCGCGATGAACCCAGTTCCGGAGGGCGTGGGCGCTGCGTCGGCGCATCTCGGCGATCCCGGCCAGCTCGGCGGTGACGTCGGGGACCACCCGTTTCGCCGCGTCGGTGGGGGTGGCCGCCCGGACGTCGGCGACGAGGTCGAGAAGCGGGTTGTCGGGTTCGTGTCCGATGGCGCTGATCACCGGCGTCGAGCACGCCACGACGGCACGCAGGAGTGTTTCGTCGGAGAAGGGGAGTAGATCCTCGACGCTGCCCCCGCCGCGTGCGATGACGATGACGTCGACGTCGGGATCGGCGTCGAGTTCGGCGAGGTGTGCCAGGATCCGCGGTACTGCCGTCGGACCCTGCACGGGCGCGTCACGCACCGCGAAGCGGACCTGCGACCAGCGTGCGGCCGCCACCGTCATCACATCGCGTTGCGCGGCACTGGCCCGTCCGGAGATCAGGCCCACCGTGCGCGGGAGAAACGGCAGCCGGCGCTTGAGTCGTGGATCGAGGAGACCTTCGGCGGCGAGGAGCTGTTTGAGTCGCTCGATCCGCAGCAGCAACTGGCCGATGCCGATGGGTCGAATGTCGGTGACGCGCAACGAGATCGTCCCGCGGCCCGCGTAGAAGTCGGGGCGTCCGAGCATCACCACGTGGCTGCCCTCGGTGACCGGGACCTCCGTGCGCATCAGCAGATCAGGGTTGCAGGTGACGGTGATCGAGATGTCGGCGGCCGGATCGCGCAGTGTCAGGAAAGACGTGCGCGTTCCGGGACGACGCGAGACCTGGGTGACCTGGCCCTCCACCCAGATCTGACCGAGGCGGTTGATCCACTCGGCGATCTTGCGGTTGACCGTGCGCACCGGCCACGGGTTGTCCGCATTGTTGCCTGAGTGCTTGTTGCCCGAGTCCCTGGAAGCGGAGCCCCTGGTGCTGGAATCCGCGGGGTTGTTGCCGGTCGGCGTTCCGTGCGCCGAGGTCACGAGTTGGGGGACCGCTTGTTCTGTGCCGTGATCCGGTTGTCGAGCATGGTGACGAACGGCGCGCGGTTCTTGGTGGCCGCCTCGTATGCCGCGAGTGCGGTCAGATCGTCGAGGTCGACGGCTCTGAGCTTGGCGCGCAGTTGAGCCAGGGTCAGGTTGTCGTACTCGATGAACTCGACGATCTCCGGTTTGTCGACGTCGGGGGTGCCATCGGTTGTCGGGGTGTCGCCTGCGACGAGGTCTGCCGGGGCAGAGCTGTAGAGCGCGAATCGCCCCGCGTCGGCCCGTGGCACCGTCGGCGATGCCGCGCTCGGTGATGATGCGGCGTCCGACGGACCGTCTGCGTCCGTGGCGCTCTTCGCCGGCGTGGCTTTCTTGGCCGGTGTGGCTTTCGGGGCCGCGCTCTTCGGTGTTCCACTCTTCGG
Source organism: Gordonia otitidis NBRC 100426 (assembly GCF_000248075.1). Taxonomy (GTDB): domain Bacteria; phylum Actinomycetota; class Actinomycetes; order Mycobacteriales; family Mycobacteriaceae; genus Gordonia; species Gordonia otitidis. The sequence continues at coordinate 32,510 of NZ_BAFB01000152.1, forward strand.
TGTTCCACTCTTTGGGGCCGCACTCTCTGGTGACGCACTTTTCGGTGCGGCGCTGCTGGAGGGTGCGGATTTCTGCGTCGGGGGAGCCTTCGCGGTTGACGGAGTTGCGCGAGGCGTCGGGTGCAGCGTCGTGACCGGCGCGTCCTCGGCATCGGGAACGTCGACTTCCGCGGTCTCGATGGGGGTTCCCGGATCGATCTCGGTGAGCTCGTCCTCGTCGAAGCGGGCCCACTCGGGCTGCTCGTCCGGTTTGTCGAAGATCATGTCGAGAGCCTCGTCGCCCTTGATGGCGAGTTCGGCGATCTGCTGCTGCGCGCGCATCCCCGCCTGGAGGGTCTGACTGACCGCTGTCATGGGCAGCGTGAACAGGCGTGTCGGGAGTCGGCGGGTCTCTTCGATTGCCACGACGATGAGACCTGCGGCGATACGTGCAGGATAGGGTGCGCGAACCATGACAACACTCTGCCATCTGGTCTGCGTCACACCAACCCGGAGCACGGCGGTTCGGAGGTCTCACACCACGTACCCTGGAGACCATGTCTGAATCCAAGCGTGTCCTGCTGGCCGAGCCGCGTGGTTATTGCGCGGGCGTCGACCGAGCGGTCGAGACCGTCGAACGCGCCCTGGACAAGCACGGAGCACCGGTCTACGTGCGCAAAGAGATCGTCCACAACCGACATGTCGTCGACACGCTCACCGAGCGCGGTGCGGTGTTCGTCGGCGAGACCGACGAGGTTCCCGAGGGCGCGATCGTCGTGTTCTCCGCTCACGGCGTATCTCCCGAGGTACATCGGACCGCCGCCGAGCGCAGCCTGAAGACGATCGATGCAACATGTCCGCTGGTGACCAAGGTGCATCAGGAGGCCAAGCGTTTCGCCCGCGACGACTACGACATCCTGCTGATCGGCCACGAGGGCCACGAGGAGGTCGAGGGCACCTCGGGCGAGGCGCCTGAGCACATCCAGATCGTCGACGGCCCCGACAGCGTCGACAACGTCACCGTGCGCGACGAGTCGAAGGTGATCTGGCTGTCGCAGACCACGCTCTCGGTCGACGAGACGATGGAAACCGTCCGTCGGCTCCGCGAGAAATTCCCCGAGATGGCTGATCCGCCCAGCGACGACATCTGCTACGCCACCCAGAACCGGCAGGTCGCCGTCAAGGCCATGGCGCCGCAGTGCGACCTCGTGATCGTGGTGGGCTCCAAGAACTCGTCCAACTCGGTACGCCTCGTCGAGGTGGCCGTGCAGAACGGCGCCAAGGACGGACACCTCGTCGACTACGCCCGCGAGATCGACGACGCCTGGCTCGACGGTGTCTCGACGGTCGGCGTGACCTCCGGTGCGTCGGTTCCCGAGGTGCTGGTGCGCGGGGTGCTCGACTACCTGGCCGAGCGCGGCTACGACACCGTCGAGAAGGTCAACACCGCCGAGGAGACGCTGACGTTCGCGTTGCCGCGTGAATTGCGTCCCGCGCGGTAAGTGGTCTCAATTAACGCGCTTACATGGGGCAGGCAATCTCCGTGTTCGTAGCTAGCCGATCAGTCAGAGCGCCGCAAATGTATGATTCTGCTCACACGCTCGATTATCTACCTCGGGTGTGGTTCTGGCCTCGCTGACCCCAATTTTGGCAAGTTATTGGAATGGCATCGAACCGTATTTCCAGAGTCTGGCGTAAAGCATTTCCGTCTATGCAAGGATTCGGAACTAGAAGACGTTGTTCGACAACACAGCGACGACAATATTCTTGCGGTGTCTTATGGTAAGGAGTATTCAGACCTTCCCCACTTTGTCAGTAGTCTCGTTGATGCATCCAGAGGATTGGTGCGGCGTAACGAACATGGAATCGCTCGAAATATTCCCGAAGAGTCGCGGCTTCGCATTCTGGCCAGTGTGATCGAGGAACTGAAGCAGATTTATGGTCCTGGAAGAATTCCGGATCACATTCCGGATGGAATACGAAGCGCCACAATAGCGCCGATCTTGCGACCAGTGCCGAATCCAGAATATATTGACAAGCCCTTGGATCGCGAAGGGGTGAAGCGACTAGATCCTGAGCTCGAATGTACTCGTCCTGGTGTTACTGTTGTGGCGGGGGAAGAACAATCGGGACTATCGACAACTTTGACATGGCTATCACTGCGTGCGGCCGAGAAAAACCCTGCGCTTACCCCAATACTGGTTGATTTCAACTACTGTCCTAAGGGTGTTGGCCCACTCAGAAGTCTCGTAGTGAGGGAAGCGCTTGACAAGGAAGTGATTGAGAAGAAGAGAGATTCTTTACCTCCTTACGTTCTTGCTATCGACAATTATTCCCCTTTTGTCCCGAAGGTGTCGAATAACGCTATCTCCGACATAGCAAACTTGGACGCGGCTACTATTTTCCTCGGGTGCCGGATGGGCGAGGAAGCTGACGTGGTTGAGAAACTGCGTGCAGTCGGCGTTAGCCCCCAGGTGGTGTATCTAGGTAAACTGAACACCACAGACGTCGCCGAGCTAGCGCGGATCGTTGCACCCGTCGCACACGAGCAGATGGTCACCAAGATAGTTTCGTTACTGAGTGTGGAACGGCTTCCTCGTACGCCGTTCACCGTATCATTGCTAATCTCCATTCTTCTCGCTGGGGAAGATGTGAGTTCGGAGTCTTCAGCAACAGGAATACTCGAGCAATACTTAAGTCTACTGGTCGGCCGTGGTAATCCATTGGCAGACTCTCGATATTCTATTGGCCCAGATCAAGCCATTACTGCCCTTTCAAAACTGGCTGAAGAATACACCCGGAACGAAATTGTATACTGGCCGGAAAGCAGCGTGCTGCAGGTCCTCGAACGTCTTAAGAGCGATTTCGCATGGCCTGAGACGGCCTCCGATATGTTATCGATGCTCCGGGAATCGCGGATATTGCGAGTGAGTCAAGCGGGCGTTTGCTTCGCACGCAGCTCTTATCTGCATCTTTTTGCAGCGAAGGCAGCTACGCGAGACCTGGACTTTCGGGATTTTTTGATGGAAAATATACTAAAGTTTGCTCCAGTGATACGGCATTATGCCGCGCTGAATAGGCGTAACGATGACATCCTGCCGCGGTTGATACAGTTCCTATCCTCCTTTAGTCAACAATCAACTGCCACAGCGTTTGAGAATTTTAGCACGATCATTGCGCCAGATAGATTGATCGCAGATGATGACGAATCGGACCAATCTGTTTTTGTTGCAGACGACGAAGATGATAGTGACAGCGACGAGGATGGTCACGACTTCTTGGATGTGGTACCCGATCGAGATAGGCATCCGTTCGTAGATATTGTTGAATCAGAAGAAACGTTCTTGCGTAGGTATATGCTGACACTTGAAACGGTATCTTCAATCTTGCGCGACTCCGACGAGGTTCGGGATCTGTCGTCAAAAGCAAAGTTGTTACGCTTGGTCCTTAGGGGTTGGAGTGAGCTGATCGGACTAGTGGAGCATGATCCACGCTTTTCCGACTTGCGCGACGTTCTGACTGAAATGCTGTCGAACGGCGATGCTAGTGCGCGTGAGGAAGACTATAGCGATGACACGGACGGCGATGAAACCGCAGCCAGCAATCCGATGTTTTTGCGAACCGTCGTGCCGTGCATTTTTGTGGCGAATATGATGGACTCGACTCTTTCGACGCGGAAGCTGTTGCCGATACTGGATGAGCTATTGAAAGAGGAAGGTTTTCGAGAAGACGTCAGCAATGCGGCTCCCGCCGCGATATTGATCGCTTGCGTGGGACAACGTGGATGGGTGAGCGACTTGAAGCCGCTCGTGCAGGAAATCGAGCAGACTAACTTTTATCGTGACTTTTTTTCACTAGTGTTGGTGGGCGCATACCTGACTGGTCGTCACTTTCCCAGTGAAGAGACTATGCTGAAGAAAGCGGCGGTATTGAGCGTTGTTGATCGTTACAAATATAAAAACAGCACACACCGGCAGCTGGCCTATAACAAGGTGGAGAAGGGCATCACTCAGACCCGGCAGAGTCTGGAACGGATTGAAAAGCCTGAGGAGAAGCGTCGTTTAAATGGCGTCATCGGATCTCAGACTGGCAGGGGTAGTTGACGATGATGCCAGTGGAATATAAAACACGCCCTACCTATTTTGCGAGTTTCGACAAATGCGTCGATTGCAAGGGTCTGTGCTGTCAAACGTGAGGTCATCGGCTGAGTTGCTTGATCCCGGCAGGAATGCATCTCCTGACTGCTGTCAAGTTTGGGCTAGTTTGCTCGGGAGCTCCGAAGTGCCTGATCTCATCGGGGGCCCTCGACGTGTGGCATCCATGGCCCGCGCGAACGGGCTGGTGCGGCGCTCGATGACTGGACACCGGTCGATGAGATTCTGCTTAGCCTCCCACCTTTCCTAGGGCGTAGTCGCTACTGAGGGCCGATGCCTATGTTGCGTACCACTATCCGTGTAGCAGAGGTGGTGCGCTCCAGTGGTCACGGCACCCGCACTAGTAGGCGAATGATCGCGGTCTCGTTCGAAGCGTCACCGCGTCTACTCAGATGATCGTCTCTACTTTCGGTGCGATCTGGCGGGAGGGCTGGTGCTCTGCATATCGGTACGCAGCGCGCGTTAGTCCCAAACACCCCGAAGTGCCATTTTGACCCTGACCAGCGGCGTCGCGTACTCTGGACCGCTGGTGCGTGACACCTTCGCTCCCGCGTGGAGCAAGGTAGCAGAGTCCCGGGTCCCCACTGGTCGCCGGGAATCACCTCCGTCTGCGCACCTGACCAGCACCATCGAACAAGAGTTGAGGACCACCTGTGCCTACTTACACCCCGAAGGCCGGTGACATCACCCGCACGTGGCATGTCATCGACGCCAACGACGTGGTGCTCGGCCGGCTGGCCGTGCAGAGCGCCAACCTGCTCCGCGGCAAGCACAAGCCGACCTACGCACCCCACATGGATGGTGGCGATTTCGTCATCATCATCAACGCCGAGAAGGTTGCGCTGACCAGCAACAAGGCTGACCGCAAGCTGAACTACCGGCACTCCGGACATCCGGGTGGCCTCAAGGTGCAGACCACCGCCGAGCTGCTCGAATCGCACCCCGAGCGGGTCGTCGAGAAGGCGATCACGGGAATGCTGCCCCACACCAAGCTCGGCCGCGCCATGGCCTCGAAGCTCAAGGTGTACGCAGGCCCGAACCATCCCCACGCGGCCCAGCGCCCCGTCCCCTTCGAGATCAAGCAGGTGGCCCAGTGAGCAACGAGAACATCAGCGACGAAGCTGTGGAGAACGCGGTGGAGAATGCCGCTGCCGCCCAGGCCGCTGCCGGTGACGACACCGCCGCCGCCGAGGGAGCTGTAGAAGCCGCCGTGGAGGCCGCAGTCGAGCTCGAGCAGGCCGCAGACGACTACGACACCGAGGCACCCGCTGCCGCCGAGGTCACCATCGATCGTGGCCCCGTGGTCATCGACCGTCCGATCCAGACCGTCGGCCGCCGCAAGGAGGCCGTCGTTCGCGTTCGCATGATGCCCGGTTCGGGTGGGTTCACCCTCAATGGCCGCAGCCTCGAGGAGTACTTCCCCAACAAGGTCCACCAGCAGCTCATCAAGGCTCCGCTGGTGACCGTCGAGCGCACCGAGTCGTTCGACATCTTCGCCAAGCTCGTCGGCGGTGGCCCCTCGGGCCAGGCCGGTGCGCTGCGGCTCGCCATTGCCCGTGCCCTCATCGAGGTCACCCCTGAGGACCGCCCGGCACTGAAGAAGGCCGGCTTCCTCACGCGCGACCCGCGTGCGGTCGAGCGCAAGAAGTACGGCCTGAAGAAGGCCCGCAAGGCGTCGCAGTACTCCAAGCGCTGACTTGGCACGCCTTTTCGGTACCGACGGCGTCCGAGGCCTGGCCAACGATCAACTCACACCCGAGTTGGCGTTGCGCCTGGCCTCGGCCGCCGCGGTCGTTCTCGGACAACTTTCCACACCCCGCGACGACGCACGCGGCACCCGGCCCCAGGTGGTCGTCGGCCGCGATCCGCGCGCATCCAGCGAGATGCTCGAGGCCGCTGTCTGTGCGGGCCTGGCTGCCGTCGGAGCCGACGCTATCCGTGTCGGCGTACTGCCGACGCCCGCGGTCGCATTCCTGACCGGCGACTACGACGCCACGTTCGGCGTCATGATCTCCGCGTCGCACAACCCGATGCCCGACAACGGCATCAAATTCTTCGGCGCGGGCGGACACAAACTCGACGACGAGGTCGAAGACCGGATCGAAGCCGTGATGACCTCCGGCGACGTCCCGCATCCGACAGGCGCAGGCGTCGGCCGACTTCGGGACGCCCCGGACGCCGCTGCGCGCTACGGCGCGCACCTCGCCGCAGCGATCGACGCGCGACTCGACGGCCTCAACGTCGTGGTCGACTGCGCCAACGGCGCAGCGGCACAGGTGGGTCCGCACGTGTTCAGTGCCGCGGGCGCGAACGTCACCACCATCCACGCCGAACCCGACGGCATCAACATCAACGCCGACTGCGGCTCCACACACATGGAGAAACTGCAGGCAGCCGTCCTCGAGCACGGCGCCGACCTCGGCATCGCGTTCGACGGCGACGCCGACAGATGTCTCGCGGTCGATTCGACGGGGCAGCTCGTCGACGGCGACGCCATCATGGCGATCCTGGCCACCGCGCTGCACGCCCGTGGCCGACTCGTCGACGACGTACTCGTCGCGACGGTGATGAGCAACCTCGGTCTGCACATCGCGATGCGCGAAGCGGGAATCGAGGTGCGTACCACCGCCGTCGGTGATCGATACGTATTGGAGGAGCTGCGTCGCGGGGGCTATTCGCTCGGCGGTGAGCAGTCCGGCCACATCGTTTACCCGCACGCGGGAACCACCGGCGACGGCATCCTCACCGGCCTGCTGCTCATGGAGCAGATCGTCAGGTCGGGCAGGCGCCTGGCCGACCTCGCGTCGATCGTCACCGTGTTGCCGCAGGAGCTCATCAATGTCCGCGTCGCCGACAAGCACGCCGTCGCGATCGCGGAGTCGGTGCGTGACGCCGTCGACGCAGCCGAGCAGGAGCTGGGATCGACCGGCCGAGTCCTGTTGCGGCCCTCGGGAACCGAGCAGTTAGTGCGGGTCATGGTGGAGGCGCCGACCCCGGAACTCGCGCACGGGGTGGCTGCTCGCATCGCGGGCGTCGTCGCCGACGCCGGGGCTGCGGGATGAGTTCGCCACCCAAGGCGGTCCTGTTCGACTTCTCCGGCACGTTGTTCCGGTTCACCGACAGGCCCGAGTGGTTCGCCGATCTGCACGACGAGAACGGCCAACCGCTGCACCTCGACCATCAGATGGAACTGATCCGACGGATGACCCAGCCCGTCGGGCTGCCGGCCGCCGTCGAGGATGACGATCGGATCTCCTGGGAGAGAAGGGATCTCGATCCCGCTGAGCATCGTCGTGCCTACCTCGCGATCCTGCGTGCGTCCGGACTCACGGTTCCCGGGCAGGCGGAGTCGCTCTACGAGCGCGTGCTCGATCCGGCGTCGTGGGAGCCGTTCGACGGCACCGAGGCCGTTTTGCGCGGCCTGCGTTCGGCGGGGGTTCCGGTCGGCGTCGTCAGCAACATCGCCTTCGACGTCCGCGAGGTTCTCGAGCGTGTCGGCCTACGTGATCTGGTCGGGTCGTACGCGCTGTCGTATGAGGTCGGTGCGATCAAACCCAACCCCCGTATCTTCCACGCGGCCCTCGACGAACTCGGGGTCGCCGGGTACGACGCGCTCATGATCGGTGACAGCCAGGAAGCCGACGGCGGCGCGACGAGGATCGGCTGCGCTTTCGAGCTGGTCCATGACGTCCCGCCTACCGATCGGCCCACGGCGCTCCTCGATGCCGTTGCACGCCATGGCATCGCGCTGCCGTGACCGCGGCCCGCGGCCGAGCGACACACCGAGACGTCGAGTGCGGAATTCTCGACGAACATGGAACCCACAGCACTTGCTCAGCGTCTAGACTTCAACGCCACACGTAGAGTGCCGCAGACCGGACATCCCGACGACGGAACACCGAGGCATCTCGACAAGACGTGACGGTGGACGGACGGGGGCAGGACTGTGCCGAAGAGTGGGCCGCATGCCGCGGTAGATCACGTGCGTGTCGACGTCGATCAGGTCAATGCGGTGGCGTCGTTCTATCGACACGCGTCTTCGGTGGTCGCCGCTGCAGCGTCGGGCATGGAATCCCGACCGTTCGGGCGGTGGAGCGTCGGGGAGGCGTATGCCCTGATGGCGCAACGCTATGGTGCGATGGGCGAGCATCTCGTCGGGCGTCTCCGAGCGCAGGCCGCCGCAGTAGCCGACCTCGCCGACATACTGACCCAGGGAGCATCGCGCCTCGACGATGCCGACTCCGCCGGCGCGTCGACGATACGTCGAGCCGACGGTCGCGACGCCGCCACGGCAGCGTCACCTCACAGGACCGCCCGTGCCACCGGGAGTCCCTCGTGAGTCGGAGACCGGGCAGTCTCGCCGAACTACGGACACAGGCGATCGCGGGCAGCGACGAGTTGATCTCACTGATGGGTGTCGGGCGAACACTGGGGATCGACGTGCCCGCCGACGACGACGAGATCCGAAAACCGTTGGTGCGCATAGGCCAGTTCGACATCGCCGGACTCTCCGACGACGCGCACCGACTCGCATCCGCCCATCGTGTGGTCGCCGAGCAACTGCACTGCCTGCCCGAGCAGCAGGTCAGGCTCGACGACGGATGGTCGAGCGCGTCGGGCGACGCAGCGATCGGCCACGTCCTCGATCATCAGCGTCGCATCGAAGCAGACCTCGGCGCGCTGCGTGCCCTGTCCGACTCGACGAACGCAGCGGCGACGGGCATCGACCGTCTCTTACGGACGTGGTACGTCACTGTCGCGCGATGTTCGTCCCCACTCGTGGCGGGAGTACCCAGCGGCGAACTGCCGACAGCGATTCTCACCGGGAGGGTGCCGCTCACGCTCGTCGCCGCCGACATCCTCTCCCGCGTTCAACTGGTCCTCAGCACCGCCGAGACGACGGTCGCTGCACTCGACGACATCCTGCACACTCTCAACCGTGCGACGGAGGGCCTTGATGGCGACGCATATCAGACCGGCGATCGAGGTAGGGGACGTCTCGACGTGAATCCTGCGAAAGCGCAGAGCACGTTGATCGTGATCCCCGAGGCGCCGGCCGGTGAGGAGCGGCCCGGCGCGCATGCGCCTGTCGGACCCGGCGCGCATGCGCCTGCGGGGCCCGAAGCGCATGCGCGTTCGGGTGAGCAGCCGGATCACACGGGCGAGAACACGCCCCGGTCAGGTCGTCAGTCCGAGAGTGTCGACGTCCCGTTGACCCTGCCGCGCCCCGATCAGCCCGCCACGTCCACGCAGGGGCCGCAGTCAGTCCCCGGCCCCCAGTCAGTCCCCGGCCCGCAGTCAGTCCCCGGCCCGCCGGCCGACCAGCCACCGCCGGGTGGCGATGGCCCGCGAGCCGATCAACCCCTGTCGCAGGTCCCCGAATCAGATTCCGCGGCCGATCTGGCACTGGCGGGTGACCAGTGACCATCGCAGATCAGATCGACGCGCTTGCCCGCGCGGCGACAGAGTCGATCGTCGGTGCCTCACGTGAGTTCAGCGCGACACAGACCGACCTGGCAAGCGCGTGTGCCGAGCACCGGAGCCGACCCGGCTCCCCATCGACACTGGCGCGTGAGCAGCTCGTCATCGACGCAGACGAAGCCGACGCGCTTCCCCGCGTGCTGTTGCCTGCCGACATGGCCGAGGCCAGTCCGCATTCTCCCGCTGAGAGCACATAGGCTGAGCTACGTGGCCCGGAAAAAGCGCATCTCCGCCAAGTCTCCCGACAAGTTGGCCAAGCAGCTCGCTCGGCGTGGTCCGCACAAGGTGCTGCGGGGCGACCTCGGCATCGTCGGCATGCACGGTCAGGTCTTCACACCGGCCGACGCCGGTCGGTATCCGGCCGTCGCTTTCGGTCACGGGTGGTTGAGCAGCGCCAAACGCTATCGCGACCTGCTGTACCACTTCGCCTCATGGGGCATCGTCGTCGCGGCGCCCGACGATCAGAAGGGAGTACTGGCCTCCGACGTCGGTCTGGCAGCCGATCTGCGTGCCGCCGCGGCAGTGGTCAGCAACTACTCACTCGGCACCGGAGAAGTCACCGTCGACCGTGACCGTATCGGTGTGATCGGTCACGGTTTCGGCGCCGCTGCCGCCGTGATCGCCGCGAGTGACGAGCAGTTGCTCGGGCAGGAAGCGCTCGCTCTGCGCAGCGTCGTGGCACTGTTCCCCGCCCCGACGACCGATGCCCTGCCGAAAGCCGCGGCGACTGCCACGGCTCCGTGTCTGATCCTGACCGGTGCGCGCGAGCTCGACAACGTCGACGCGAACGCCCTGGCGTTGGCGCGTGACTACGCGGGCGATGTGGCGTTGCGCACCATCCCAAAGGCCACGCGTGCCGACATCGTCGCGCGACCGTCGATCAAGTCGCTGATCGGGTTGAGTGCGGTCGACCGCAAGTCGCATTCGACCGTACGTGCGATCAGTACGGGATTCTTGCTGTACACCCTGACCGGAGACCCCCAGTACGCCGGCTTCACCGACCCCGAGGCGCAGATCGGCAAGACCACGGTCGTCGACGTCGAGGAACCGCCGGAGGAGCGGCTCGACTCGGTGTCGCGTCTGTTCGGTGCGAAGTCGAGCGGTGCGGGTCGTCAATTGCTCGCAAAATCCCCGGTACGCTGAACATCTATGTGTGGAATCGTCGGATACGTGGGCAGGCGCGATGCCCTTGACATCGTTGTCGAGGCGCTGCGCCGGATGGAATACCGCGGATATGACTCGGCGGGCGTCGCCATTCTCGACGGGCACGGTCACACGACCGTCGAGAAGAAGGCAGGTCGCCTCGAGAACCTGGACAAGCAGATCGCGTCGGTCGGTCGGGATGCCCTCGCGGGCACGACCGGGATGGGGCACACACGATGGGCGACGCACGGGCAGCCCACCGACCGCAACGCCCACCCGCATGTCAGCACTGACGGCAAGCTCGCCGTCGTGCACAACGGGATCATCGAGAACTACGCACCGCTGCGCGCCGAGCTCGAAGCCGAGGGTATCGAGTTCACCTCCGACACAGACACCGAGACCGCGGTGCATCTCGTGGAGCGCGAGTACAACTTCGGCCCGACCGCGGGTGACTTCGTAGCGAGCGCCTACTCGGCGCTGCGTCGACTAGACGGCGCGTTCACGTTGGTGTTCACCCACTCCGATCATCCCGACACGATCGTCGCGGCACGACGGTCGACGCCGCTGGTCGTCGGCGTCGGTGAGGGCGAGATGTTCGTCGCCTCCGATGTCACCGCCTTCATCGAACACACCCGGGATGCCGTCGAGCTCGGTCAGGACGAGGTCGTGGTGATCTCGGCCGACAGCTACACCATCACCGACTTCGACCAGAACCCCCGCCCGGGCAAACCGTTCCACATCAATTGGGATCTGGCTGCCGCGGAGAAGGGTGGCTACGACTACTTCATGCTCAAGGAGATCGCCGAGCAGCCCCGAGCTCTCGCCGACACACTCCTGGGGCACCTGGAGAACGGGCGGATCGTCCTCGACGAGCAGCGTCTGTCCGACGACGACCTGCGCGACGTCGACAAGGTCTTCGTCGTCGCCTGTGGAACCGCCTATCACGCAGGCATGCTCGCCAAGTACGCCATCGAGCACTGGACCCGGCTGCCCGTCGAGGTCGAGCTGGCAAGCGAGTTCCGCTACCGCGACCCGGTGCTCGACCGACAGACCCTCGTCGTGGCCATCTCGCAGTCCGGCGAGACCGCCGACACGCTCGAGGCCGTCAGGCATGCCAAGGATCAGAAGGCCCGGGTCCTCGCGATCTGCAACACCAACGGTGCGCAGATTCCCCGCGAGTCCGACGCTGTGCTCTACACACATGCCGGCCCCGAGATCGGCGTCGCCTCGACGAAGTGTTTCCTCGCGCAGATCGCCGCCGCCTATCTCGTCGGTCTCGCGCTCGCTCAGGCGCGCGGCACCAAGTACGCCGACGAGGTCGCGCGGGAGTTCGGTGCGATGGAGGCCATGGTCGACGCCGTGACCGAGGTGCTCGGCACGATGGAGCCCGTCCGCGAACTCGCGGAGTCGCTCGCCGATCGCCCGACCGTGCTGTTCATCGGGCGTCACGTCGGTTACCCGGTGGCGCTCGAGGGAGCGCTCAAGCTCAAGGAGCTCGCCTACATGCACGCCGAGGGATTCGCGGCGGGTGAGCTCAAACACGGTCCGATCGCCCTCATCGAGGACGGACTGCCTGTCATCGTCGTGATGCCGCAGGCCGATGGCCGTGCGGTGCTGCATTCCAAGATGGTCAGCAACATCCGGGAGATCCAGGCGCGCGGAGCGCGGACCATCGTGATCGCCGAGGACGACGACGACGCCGCGCGCGCGGTCGCCGACCACTTCATCCCGATCCCGAAGACGCCGACGCTGTTGCAGCCGCTGGTGTCGACCGTGCCGCTGCAGGTCTTCGCCGCGAGCGTCGCGCAGGCACGCGGCTACGACGTCGACAAGCCGCGAAACCTCGCCAAGTCGGTCACCGTCGAATAGGGGAGCCACATGCCGGTCAGCTACCTCACCGCCGACGCCGTCCGAGCCGCGGAACGCGCGACAGGGGAGTTGCTGACCACCGGCACGCTGATGCGCCGCGCCTCCCACGGTGTGGCCGGAGCAGTGCTCGCACTCCTTCGTGACCGATCAGGCGCCGTCGTCGGGCGCACTGTCGGCCTCGTAATCGGAGCAGGCGACAACGGCGGCGATGCGTTGTACGCCGGAGCCGAACTCGCGAGGCGCGGTGTGGCTGTCCGTGCGGTCCTCCTTTCTCCCGACAAGGCACACCCCGGCGGGCTGACGGCTCTCCGACGCCGGGGGGTCGGGTCGTCGACGCACTGCCGGGTTCGCTCGATGCCGTCGTCGACGGTGTCGTGGGTATCGGCGGGCACGGGCCCCTGCGACCGGCCGCGGCAACGGTGTTCGGGTCGATCGACCCCGCCAC
>NZ_BAFB01000151.1 GCF_000248075.1 Gordonia otitidis NBRC 100426
TCACCGCTGTCGAGCCAACTGCCGATGGCTACTTCGTTCACGTGGCCGGCCTGTCCGACCTGGTGCGCGATACCGAGGCTGTGTTCTCCACAGCCCTCGACACGATCATCGAGGCCGACCCAACTGCCGTGACGGTCGTCGGCGACACTTCCGATCACTTCCGGCGTGCGCGTCTGTGGCTCGAAGCGATGCTTCGGAAGACTCCCGTCGCCATCGCAGACTCGGGACTCACTACGGCACACCGCGGCCTCGCGGACCCGCTGAACTATCAGCTCAAAGCTGTCGCAAAGGCGCTCAACCCCGACAAACTGCGCCCACGCATCCTGCTCGCAGACGCTGTGGGCCTCGGCAAAACCATCGAGATCGGCATGATTCTCTCCGAGCTCGTGCGGCGTGGCCGTGGTGAGCGAATCCTTATCGTCACGCCCAAGCACGTACTCGAGCAGATGCAGATGGAGCTGTGGACGCGCTTCGCGCTGCCCTTCGTCCGGCTCGACTCGTCGGGTATTCAGCGAATCCGGCAAGTCCTGCCGGCCAACCGCAATCCCTTCACCTACTACAAACGAGTGATCATCTCGATCGACACCCTCAAGTCCGACCGCTACATCGCTCATCTGAGTAAGCAGCGATGGGATGCCGTTGTCATCGACGAATCGCACAACGTCACCAACACCGCAGCTCAGAACAACAGACTGGCTAGCCTGCTCGCTGCCCGCACCGACTCCCTCATCCTGGCCTCGGCCACTCCCCACAACGGCAAGGCGGAGTCCTTCGCTGAACTCATCCGCATGCTCGACCCCAGCGTCGTATCCCCGACCGGCGAGCTCGACCTCAACGAAGTCAAGAAGCTCGTCATCCGCCGCCATCGGCACCATCCCGATGTCGCGAGCGAAGTCGGATCCGATTGGGCGGAGCGCCTCCCACCGCAGAACATCATCATCGAGGCAAATGCCGTCGAGGACGCCGTCGCACTCGAACTCGAAGACGTCTGGCTCTGGCCACCAAATGGCGCGCCACCATACTCGGGCAAGAATGCGTCGCTGTTCCCTTGGGTTCTCGCTAAGGCGTTCCTCTCATCCCCGGAAGCGCTACGGCAATCAGTCGGTGAGCGCCTTGGACGCCTCGATCACGACGATCCCAGCACCGCAGCTGAACGCTCAGCGCTGACACGGCTGGCAACGCTCGCCGAGGGCGCGCCCATCGCAAAATCTGCCAAATACCAGGCACTCCGCGACCATCTGGACGAGATTGAGGTCTCCCGCACCGGCGACCGACGCCTGGTGATCTTCGCCGAGCGCGTCGCAACTCTCGACGCCCTCGCAAAAGCCCTGGCCAAAGACCTTAAGATGTCCACCACCAGCGGCAATGAGCTTGGCCAGGTCACTGTCCTCCACGGTGGCCTGAGCGACGCAGACCAACAACGCATCGTGGAATCGTTCAAGCTCGAATCTTCGCCGATCCGCATTCTCGTGACCGGCGACGTCGCCTCCGAAGGCGTGAACCTGCACTCGCAGTGTCACCACCTGGTGCACTACGACATTCCGTGGAGTCTCATCCGCATCGAGCAACGCAATGGCCGCATCGATCGCTACGGACAGAAACACAGCCCGCAGATCACCACCCTGCTCTTGAGCCCGTCGACCACCCATTTCGGCGGCGACATCCGCATTCTCGCGCGACTGGTCGAGCGCGAGCATGAGGCGCACACCGCACTCGGCGATTCCGCATCCCTCATGGGCACCTACGACGTGAAGGCTGAAGAAGACTCCATCCGTCAAGTGCTGGCCGGTCAGAAGAAGCTGGAGAACGTGGTGAAGACCGTTGCGGAGGTTGAGACGGGTGGAGGCTTGGACGCCTTCTTCGCCAGTCTCGACACCCAGCCGGCCGACGACCCCGACACACCCGCCGAGGTCACTGCCATCGCGCATACCGACGACGCGGGAACGGGTGTGTACGACACCGAGTTCGCATTCCTTTCCGACGCACTTCACGAGTTCTTGAAGACACCTGAACTGTCCCCTCCCAACGGTGTGGACTGGAAGGTATTCACCAAGCAGTCCATCGCCAGCCTGACGCCACCAGCAGACCTCAGGCAGCGACTCAAAGTACTGCCGCAGGACTACCTCGACGCCCGCCGCGTCACCGAAACCTACAAACTCGCGTACACCCGGTTGCGTGGCCAGGAAGAACTAGCCCAAGCCAAATCTGGAGATTCGACATCAACCTGGCCGGAGGCTCACTATCTGGCTCCGCTTCATCCAGTCATTGACTGGGCTGCTGACCGCTCGCTAGCCGAACTTGGGCGTAGCCAGATCTTCGCAGTACGCGGCACGGTTCCGTTCGTCACGGTGCTCGTACAGGTGACGCAGACAAACGCTCGCGGTCAGGTCGTGGCGGCGTCCTACTACGCAGTCGACTTCCCCGATCCTTCCGATTCGGCTGGCTCCTTGGTGCGAGCGTTCCCCAGCGCACGAGAAGCCGTGCAGCACTTGCACATCGCCGACGTAAGCCGCGGAGACCTCGGCGACACCGCAGTGCTCCAACCACTCGTCGCTGCAGCCGTTATCTCCGCGGACTCTTTCGCCGCGCAGCAAGGTGAGTCGATTCGAGCAGAAACCGAGCAACGGATCGCCGCGTGGATACAACGCTCACATCGCTGGAAAGAGCTTGCGGGCGAACTCATCCAGCGCACAGAACTGCGCGAGCGTATCGCCCGCATCACCGAGGAGCAGGAGCTCGCCCGGACGATGAACCCGGAGCGACGACTCGCCCGCCCGTTGATGATCGCGGTCCCAATCGATCTCGACCTCACTTCCCTAACTTCCCAGGAGAACTGACGATGGCCACCACGTCCGACGCCCTCATCGTCGGTGAGGACTTCATCAGCGAGCACTACTTCACCACCGACGCGAAATCGCAGTCGTTCCAAGCGAAAGTGCTCGATCGCCGCAAACAGTGGGATGCGGCGAAAGCCGACGGCCACCCCACCACGCGCACTCGCTACGCCGAGGAGCGCGGCCGCCTCGGTCGCGTCTTCAACGGACTCTCGGAGAATGCCGACAGCGAGACCCTCGACGGCCTCTACGCGACGTTGCGTCACATCCTCGGCTTCGACAACGCGGTGCGCTGGGAGAGCGAGCGGATCGGGGGCAGCGAGACCGAGCCCGGTCCGGCGATCCTGATGCGCTCCCGCGATCTCGGCGGGGCGGCGCCGTTCGTGATGATCGAGGCGCGGGGCGGTCTCGATATCGAAGATCTACTTGCGAAGAACGAGAAGACGCTGCTGCGCGACTTCCACACCGATATTGACACGATCTCCTCGGTCGCCGGGCTGCTCTCGCACCTGTTCGTCTCCGACGAGAGCCCGAAGTTCGCGCTCGTCCTCGCCGGCGGCACCGCCCTGATCACCGAGCGCGAGCGCTGGCTCGAGGGCCGCTACCTCGCGGTGGATCTGCAACTCGTCGGCGAGCGCGCCGACGACAAGCGCGGCGGCGAGATCGACCGCGCCCTGACCATGCTCGACGCCGACTCGCTCGCCCCGGACGCTGAGGGCGACATCTGGTGGACCAGCGTGGTTGACGAGTCGGTGAAGCACACCGTCGGCGTCTCCAAGGAGCTGCGCGAGGGGGTGCGGCTGTCCATCGAAATTTTGGCGAACGACGTCGTTGCCCGCCGCCGCGAGCAGGGCCTGCCGCCGCTGCCGGATAGCCAGGCGCAGCTGCTCGCCGGTCAGTCGCTGCGTTTCCTCTACCGCATCCTGTTCCTGCTCTACGCCGAAGCGACACCGGACCTGTCGGTTGTGCCCGCGGGCGACCCGACCTACGAGCGCGGCTACAGCCTCGACCGCCTCCGTGAGCTGCTGCCCGTCGAGCTGACGACGCAGCGGGCCACCAACGGCACGCACTTCTACGACTCGCTCGCGGCGCTATTCGAACTGGTCGACCGGGGTCACGACGGCGGCGTCGCTGACAACGACGATGCGTCTGCCGAGGGCCTGACGTTCCGTTCGCTGCGCGCGGACCTGTTCCTCCCCTCCGCCACCTCGCTGATCGACGAGGTGAAACTCAGCAACCGCGCGCTGCAACAGGTGCTGCGACACCTGTTGCTGTCCAAGGAGGCTCGCGGCAAAGACCGCGGCTTCATCTCGTATGCGGAGCTGGGCATCAACCAGCTCGGCGCGGTGTACGAGGGGCTGATGAGCTACACCGGCTTCTTCGCGCACGACACCCTCTACGAGGTGGCGAAGAACGGCAACGCCGAGAAGGGCTCGTGGGTGGTGCCCGAGTCGCGCATCGAGGGCATTGCCGAATCCGACTTCGTCCGCATCCCCGACGAGACCACCGGCGAGCTCAAGCCCGTCAGACACCTTCCGGGCACCTTCGTGTTCCGGCTCGCCGGCCGCGAGCGCCAACAGTCGGCGTCGTACTACACCCCCGAGGTGCTCACGAAGTTCACTGTCGGGCAGGCCCTCGAGGAGCTACTCGATCAGGATGGCCACACCACGACGGCCGAGGAGATCCTGAACCTCACCGTGTGTGAGCCGGCGCTCGGTTCGGGCGCGTTCGCGATCGAGGCGGTCCGCCAGCTCGCCGAGCAGTACCTGCGACGCCGTCAGACCGAGACGGGCGAGCGCATCGATCCCGAGTCGTACCCCATCGAGCTGCAACGGGCGAAGGCGTACATCGCGCTGCACCAGGTGTACGGGGTGGACCTCAACGCCACCGCCGTCGAGTTCGCCGAGATCACGCTGTGGCTCGACACGATGGGCCGCGACCTCGACGCGCCGTGGTTCGGGCTGCACCTGCGCCGCGGCAACTCGCTGATCGGCGCTCGGCGTTCGGTGATCCCGGGCGGGCAGGTCACCGACAAGGGCTGGATCGACGCCACCCCGGTGGATGTCCCCCTCTCCCAGTCGCTCGACGAGCACAGGGGCGCCGTCCACCACTTCCTGCTCCCAGCGGGCGGCTGGGGGTCGACGGTGGACGCGAAGGAAGCCAAGGAGCTGGCGCCCGACGCCACCGCCTCTCTCAAGGACTGGCGTAAGGGCCTCAAGAAGAAGCTCACCACAGCGCAGGTGCGGGAGTTGCGGGCGCTCACGCAGCGCACCGAGGTGCTGTGGCAGTTCGCGCTGCGCCGGCTGCAGATCGCCGAATCGGAGATCCGCCGCGACATTCCGCTATGGGGCAGAGACTTCCAGCCGACCGGCGGAGCAGTGACGCGCGAGCAGATTGAGGAGTCACTGGCCGATGAGAACGGCGCCTACCGCCGGCTGCGCCGGGCGATGGATGCGTGGTCAGCGCTGTGGTTCTGGCCGCTCACCGACACCGACCGAACGGTGGACGGCGAGATCGTCGAGCCGCCGAGCGTGCAGGAGTGGATCGACACCCTCACCGATCTGCTCGGCACCCCGGTCAAGGAGACCCGCGGAGAGAAGGCCGGCCAGATCAACCTCTTCGAGGTCTCCGACTGGCATGAGCTGGGCCACGCCGAGAAGAACGACCTGCTGTTCGCTCAGGCGAAGCCGGTTGAGCGCGCTAAGGGCGAGCACCCGTGGCTTGTGGTCACCGAGCGAATCGCCCAACGCCAGGGCTTCTTCCACTGGGAACTCGATTTCGCCCCCGTGTTCGAGCAGGGCGGCTTCGATCTGCAGGTGGGTAACCCGCCGTGGGTGCGGCCCGACTTCGACGAGGCCGCGGCGCTTGGCGAGTTCGACGTCGCGTGGGCTCTCGAAGGCAAGATCGCAACGGACCGGGCCAAGAGAATACGAGCCGCCACACTCGCCGATCCCATCGCGCAGGACTTCTACCTCAGCGAACTCACCTCTGTCGTGTGCACCCGAGCATTCGTTTCCGATCTACACCAGTACCCCTCGCTGGCTGGTCTACGACCCGACCTCTATCGATGCTTTATGGACTTAACTTGGAGAAATACCTCCCCCGATGGAATCAGTTCACTTATCCATTTTGACACTCACTTCACCGACGAGAAGGGTCATGCTCTACGCCGTGCGACATACGCTCGCCTGCGCCGGCATTGGCAGTTCATAAATGAGCTTGAGTTGTTCGACATCCAGAACCAGAAGGTATTCAGCGTCAATGTTTATGGGAGAGTTCGCAGAAATGTCAGCTTCCTTCACGCCGTATCGCTCTATCACCCCGATACTGTAATTCGATCACAACATCACGACGGTTTTGGGCCCGAGCCCGGGATCAAAGACGAGAACGGAAACTGGGACCAGCGTCCTCACTCCTCAAGGATTATGCATGCGACTTCCGAAACCCTAAAGTCCTGGAAAACGCTTATTGAAGTCCCTGAATTGCCCTACGAGCAAAGCCGAATGGTCTACACCATAAATCGCGCGTCCGCGTCGACACTCAACAAGATCGCATCATCTAACAGGATTGGTTCGTTGACATGCAATTTCTCGCAGGGATGGAACGAAACTACAGATTTCAAGAGGGGCAGGATCATCAAAGTCTGGGGCAAACCTGAATCCGCCTCGAGCGTGATACTCCAGGGTTCCCACCTGTTCGTGTCGACACCGATGTACAAGATGCCAAATTCAACCATGCGCAATCATAGAGATTGGTCGCAGGCGGATATCGAACGCTTCTCCAGAGATCAACTACCGATTACGTCGTACAAGCCTGCAGGCGATCGGGAGCGATACGATCGGGACTATACCCACTGGGACGTCACCGACGAAAACGGCGTAACGCAGCGTGTGCCTGCCCGCAACTACTACCGCGTCGCCTGGCGGAGCATGGCAGCCAACACTGGCGAGCGAACGCTAATTCCTGCACTCATCCCGCCCGGACCAGCGCAAATCAGTCAGTCAGTCTACTCGGCTGGATTCAGTGAGACAAACTCACTAATGCTCGCAACGAGCATGATGTCGTCGTTGATCTGCGACTTCGCAGTCAGGGCAGTCCCGAAGTCAGCCATTATCTTCAGCACGGTACTGCGCTTGCCCACTGTGTCTGTACCGGAAGTTCATAAGATGCTGTTTATCCGGACCCTCCGCCTCAATTGCCTCACCGACGCCTACGCCGACCTGTGGCAGGACTGCTACACCGACGACATGCAATCTGATTCGTGGGCAGGAGGTTTTGAGCACAACCGCCGCAAGCCACTCGGCGACGTCGGCCCGGAGTGGACGCCCGACACGCCCCTGCGGATCGCGGCGGATCGTCGGCAGGCACTGGTGGAGATCGATGCGCTCGTCGCGCTCGGCCTGGGCCTCACCGCAGACGAACTGTGCACCATCTACCGCACGCAGTTCCCGGTGCTCTACGGCTACGACAAGAACAAGTACCTCTACGACGTAGACGGTCGACTTGTGCCGCAGGAGGTGCTCACGGTCTGGCGCAAGAAGGGTGACGCGATCACCGAGGATGAGCGCACGGCAACCAACCCGTCGGGCAACACCTACACCTACGAGCTGCCGTTCCGCTTCCTCAACCGGGAGGCCGACATGCGAGAGGCGTACGCGGAGTTCGAGGCTCGGCTCGCCGAAGACGGGAACGGCTGATCGTGGCGGAACTGCTGCCGCTCACTCAGGCCGAGACCATCCAGTCGAGCCTGCTCGACTATCTCGGTACTACGTTCGCGCTTGCCGATCCTGACGCGCGACAGGTGCTCGACGAGTTCCTCCAGAGCCGCGAAACCGGGATGTTCCGCGGTCCGTACGCGCGGTTGCGCCTGCCGTTCCGGCCCGCCGCGGACGGCTGGCGCGACAGCCTGGAGTGGTACGAGGGTCACACCCCCTACGGCCATCAGGCCGCGGCGTTCGAGCGCCTCTCCAGCTACCGCCTCGCCGAGCAAGGCCGTACCCGCCCCCTGCCGACGCTGGTCACCACCGGTACCGGCTCCGGCAAGACCGAGGCCTTCCTGTACCCCATCCTCGATCACGTGCAGCGGGCTAAGCGTAAGGGCGTCACGGGCACCAAGGCGCTGATCCTTTACCCAATGAATGCGCTCGCGAACGACCAGGCAGCGCGCATCACCGAGATGCTCACCAGCTACTCGGCACTCGGCGGCGTCACCGCCGCGCTCTACACCGGCGAGTCAGGGGCCGAGCGCACCGCGGTGACCAAGGACGGTCTCATCACCGATCGCAACATCATCCGCGACACCGCCCCCGACATCCTGCTCACCAACTACAAGATGCTCGACCAGCTGCTGCTGCGCCCGGCCGACGCACGGCTGTGGCAGCAGAGCGCCACCAGCCTGCAGTACCTCGTGCTCGACGAATTCCACACCTACGACGGCGCCCAGGGCACCGACGTGTCGATGCTGTTGCGCCGGCTCGGCAAGACTCTGAAGAGCTACTGGTCCGCCGATGACGAAAGTCTCACCGAAGCCGACCGCGCCCGCCCGCTGGGCCGAATCACGGCAGTCGCCACCTCGGCGACCCTCGGCGACGGCAACGATCCCACCGAGATGCTCGACTTTGCCCACACCGTCTTCGGCGACGAGTTCGGTGCCGACGCCGTCGTCACCGAGTCACGGCTGTCGCTCGACGACTGGAGCGGAGACGCGGCCCGGCGCGTCTCGGCAGCAGGATTTAGCCCATCCCCTGCCACTGATGCGCTCAGTGCACTAGCAAGCGTAGAAGCTGCTGTGGGCCCCGCCGAAGCGACTTACAGTGTGCTCCACGCCCTGTACGTCGGTGATGAGCAGAGGCTTCGCGATGCCGTTGCTCACGACGATCCACTTGTTCTGGATCTCGTCAAGTCTCACAGCTTCTTTCGTCAACTCATTGATGCCACTCATGTGGCGGTCACGGTCGACGATCTCATTGGCGCAGATGCCAGCGTGCCGTTGCTCAGGGGGTTGGAACCACTCAACGAGCTCGAGCGTCGCAAAGTCATTGACGGACTATTGGCGGCGATGAGCCACGTCCGCGCGACCGCCGGCCGCGGCGCTCCTTCCGTCGAGGTCCACCTCTGGATTCGCGAGCTCACTCGCGTCGATCGCGCAGCAATCGGCACGCCACATTTCGCCTGGAGCGACGACGGCATCGTGGTCGACAGCCCAGACACTGACGTCCTGGACGTTCCGTACCTGCCGGCAATCTTCTGCCGGCACTGCAACCGCTCCGGGTGGGGAATCGCGCTCGCACCAACAGGTTCCGACCTCGATTCCGACGACTCAACCATCCGTCGCCGGGCGCTGCGTAACGACGACCGATTCCGAGCCCTCATCCACGCCCCGCTCGAAGCAATCCAAGCTGAGCAAGACGACACCTCCGAAACCACCGGCGTCGATGGGGCCGCCCTGGCGTGGTTGGTCGTCGCGGAGCGCCGCATCGCCCATACACGTCCGGCCGAATCGGTTGTCGCCGAAGGTGGAGCACTCCCTGTCCTGGTCAACACGTCAGCTGACGCCGGCGTCGATTCGGTGAAGGATGTATGCCCGTCGTGTCGTCGACCCGACGGAATTCGCTTCCTCGGTTCCGCAATTGCAACGATGCTGTCGGTCTCGCTGTCCACGCTGTTCGGCACGCCAGGGCTCGACGGGCGCGAGAAGCGCGCACTGGTGTTCACCGACAGTGTGCAAGATGCGGCCCACCGGGCGGGGTTTGTGCAGGCTCGGTCCCATGCGCTCACTCTGCGCACTCTGCTCCGCCAGGCACTCGAGGCCGGCGAAACGGATCTCGACTCGTTGGCGCACCGGGTTCTGGAACAGGCCGGCGACGATCGCAGTGCCCGCTACCGCATCCTGCCGCCAGAGCTTGCCGAGCGAGCCGATTTTGAGAAGTTCTGGAACACGAAAACCGCGTCGGCCACGCCGGCGCGCCTTCGTCGTGCAGTGCTGCGCAGACTATTGCTCGACATCGAGCTTGAATTCGGCTTACGCTCCGGAGTCGGTCGCACCCTAGAGCGAACCGGAACCGCGCTGGCCTTCATCGATGTGAGCGAACATGCTCTGCTTGCGACCGGGACGGAGACCGTTGAATCTGCCGGCGCGCAGGAGACCATCGATGGAATCGGTGATGCTGCACTGATTCGCTGGGTACGTGGGGTGCTGATGCATATGCGTCAGCGAGGGGCCATCGGACACGAATGGTTTGACAAGTTCAGGTACGAAGACGGCAACCGGTGGTGGGTCACCGGCGGTCGCCGCCGCGGCGAGGGCATGCCGGGTTTCGGCCGAGGCAACTCTGCCCCCGGTTACCCGATTGAGGGGCGCGCGCCCGATACTGACCTCGAGCCCATCTCATCACCGCGAGGCTGGTACGCACAATGGACCGCCAAGACACTCGGAGTCACGGGTGTGGAGGGTGCGGTACTCGCCCGCCTGCTTTTCGGGAAGCTCCAAAGGCGTGAGATCGTTACCGTCGCCGTCTCGAAATCAGGGGCAAAGACGTACGCTCTAGCACCGACGTCTGTAGTCGTACGCACCGTAACCGACGACGAATTGCACTCTGGCGCTGTGTCGTTGATCTGCTCAGTGTGCCGCGACACCGTCTACGGCGCGCCAACGACCATAGGTCAGCTCGTCGATGGACCTTGCCCGGTGATCCATTGCGAAGGCCAACTTCGCCACCACCACATCGAGGGCAACTTTTATCGGCAGATGTACTCCGCGTCCGACATCCGGCGTGTAGTCGCACGTGAGCACACCAGCCTTTTGAAAGACGAAGTGCGCCTGCAGTACGAGCGGGAGTTCAAGGAACCTGATCCACCCCCGAGTGCGCCTAACGTGCTCGTCGCGACGCCGACGCTCGAGATGGGTATCGACATCGGAGATCTGTCGGCCGTCATGCTGTCCTCGTTACCCCGCACAGTCGCGTCGTACACTCAGCGAATTGGCCGAGCCGGCCGCCTCACCGGCAATGCTCTCGCATTGGCGTACGTAACCGGGCGGGGGGATCAGCTGCCCAGGTTCACACAGCCGGAGAACACAATCAACGGCACGGTGCGGCCGCCGGCTACCTACCTGGATGCCGAGGAGATCCTGCGGCGCCAATTCACCGCGTCAGTGGCCGACATCTTGGCTCGCGATAAGAACGCGCCACACCCGCGCACGACCCCGGACGCCCTGCGTTCCACTGCTTCCCAGACATATCTTGGGACGCTCATTGCGACCGCTGAATCCAACAGCGACGACCTGGTTGGAGCATTTCTTGCAACGTTCCCACCGCTCTCCGATGAGGTAACTCGCAGGCTCTACGAATTCGCCTCGCCGGACAATGTGCCAGGGAGCAGCGAACTCGCACAGCGCTGCCATCGAGCCTCACAAATGTGGAACCATCGGATCGAAACGCTCCAGCATCGTCGAGCCGCTATCGAAAAGGTGCTGCCCGACCTGCAGCACAAAACTGAATCTCCGGCGAAAACATCCGAAGATGAGTCTGAACTGCGCACGGCTCAGGCCACATTACGTCTGGTGAAGAGCCAACTCGCCTCCTACCGGTCGGAGTACTGGATCAGCGCGCTGGAGACGTTCGGGCTGTTCCCCAATTACACCCTCCTCGACGACACCGTCACGCTGTCGGTATCAGTCAACTGGCGCGACCCCGACACCGACAGCTACGAGCACTCCGAGTTTGAGATCAATCGTGGTGCAGCGCAGGCGCTTCGCGACTTCGCGCCAGGGTCAACGTTCTACACCAACGGCTTTGCCATCGAAATCGATGCGGTTGACCTCGGAATCGACTCCGAAGACGTGCACCACTGGGCTTGCTGCGCCGAGTGCGGATTCGCTGTAGATCTCGATGACGGCACCGGCCGCAAGTCTCCGACGTCGTGTCCGCGGTGCGCATCTATCACCATCGGCGACACTGGGCAGCGCCTCCCCGTGGTCGAACTGCGCAACGTCTCAGCGGTCATCCGTCGCGAGGAAGCAACCATCGACGACGCCCGAGATGAGCGCAGCCGGCAGGTCTACACCATCGTGACCGCAGCTGATATCGATCCTGCTCAAGTCGACTCTCGCTGGTATGTCGACGAATTAGGTTTCGGCGCAAAGCATCTGCGTAGCATGGATATCCGCTGGCTGAACATTGGCAGCGGACACAAGGGCGGCGCTTCCCGATACCTTGCGGGCGACAATGTCGACACTTCGCTCTTCCGAGTGTGTTCCGAATGCGGAAAGCTAGACCGAGCGACCGGCGTCAACAAGCCCGCCGAACATCGACCCTGGTGCTCACTCAGGACGGCCATAGAGGAAAAACCCAGCACCATCGCTCTGGCGCGCAGCCTGCGCACCGAAGGGCTCGTACTGCGCCTACCCCCTTCCGTGACATTAGGCGACAACTTTGCCGTCCCATCGCTGTCAGCGGCGATACTGCTTGGCCTGCGAGAGCGTATCGGTGGTGCACCCGATCACCTGCACATCACACCGATAGTCGATCCAAGTCCCAAGGGTGACAACCATTCCGCTCTGCTCCTCCACGACGTGGTGCCTGGCGGCACTGGATATCTCGCCGATCTTTCGAATCCAGGGACGCTATGGGATGTTCTCCACCGAGCGTGGTCGGTGGTCCACAATTGCCCGTGCCGCAAGGAGGGAAAGCTCGCGTGTGACCGGTGCCTACTGCCATTCGCTGCTCTTCCGGAGATCCGTAAGACGTCACGGGCTGCTGCTGAACATCACCTCACAACCCTGTTGACTGGACGCGAACATCGCTCCGACGAGACCACCACCATCCCAGCTGAGATGCCCTGGCAAGTCACTCACGACGAGCCCGAAATCGCCGACAGCGAGTCAGACCTGGAGAAGCGCTTTCGAGTCGCATTCCGGAAACGACTAGAGACCCTCGGTGCCACGATTGTGGAGAAGCCGACTGACCACGGTGTCGCATGGGACATCGCCCTGGGCTCAACCAACCGCTGGACGATGCGACCGCAAGAGAACGTACTGGGCAGCAAGCCAGATTTTATTCTCACCTCGGCGCGCGCAGGCGTTCCACCGACTGCCATCTTCACGGACGGATACAAGTATCACGCAACCGTCACCACCAATCGTCTCGCCGACGACGCCGAGAAGCGTCGCAACCTCCGCGATGTCGGCTACCAGGTGCTCGCGATTACCCGGGACGACGTGGAGGGGAACGCGCTGGCGAACCCCGTCTTCACACCGAACGACGCTGCAAAGGTTCTTGCCAGCGCTGGTGACAAACTCGCAAAGAGTGCGCTTGACCTCGCATTCGCCAACGGCATGGAATTGCTTCTTGCGTGGGTGCAGAATCCGTCGCGGGAGGCGCGCTCCAGGCTCGCGCTGTGGGCCCCACTGCTTGCTGTCCTGGGCGCTGGCCCAACCGGGGTTCGCACGAGCGGACCGTCGGTGCGGGCAGTCGCCGTGGAGGCACTCGATGACAAGCTGCGTGCCGACCCCGCCGGTGACACTAGTGCCTGGCGAATTGACACCACAGGGATTGCGATTCGCCTCTCTGCCAGTGGGAAGTCCATCATTCCGACGGAAATTTCCGTCATCCTCGATGACTCTGACGAGGCGTTGTCAAGCGACCACAAAGAGTCGTGGCGGCAGTGGTTGCAGTGGGGCAACCTGCTCAACTTCCGTGATCTGCCTGCTGACATCACTACTCGCAGTCACGTCGGCACTGCCTCGATGAAACTGGACGATGTGTTCAGTACCCCCTCACCGGCCGAAGGCATGGACCCGTCTGCAGAGCAGACCACGTTGACTGGCCCGTGGCGCGAGGCCTACGAAAGCGTGAGTGGGGCCGAGAGGGGCTTGATCAAGCTACTCGCCGAACAGGGTGCGCCAATCCCCGAGATCGGCGAGGAGGCGGCAGGCGGTATCCCACTCGAAATCTCCTGGCCCTCAGCGAAGCTAGCTATCAATGTCGAGCTTTCCGAAGAGGATCGCACTGACCTCGAGAGCGCCGGCTGGACGCTTTGTGAACCCGATGCCGACTCCATACGTACCGCCCTCACCCAGAAAGGCCTTTGATGCCACAGATCATCCTCGGACCTGGACTCGAGAAGATCGACGGGAGCCTGCAGAAGGCGACCTACGCGTTCTTGGCCAAGCTCACCAAAAGTGACCAGACGCCCGGGCTGCACATCGAGCCGATCAACAACTCGGTCGACCCGCGCGCCCGGACCGGCCGGGTCGACATCAGCAACCGTGCGGTCCTCTTCAAACTCCAGGGCAGTAATGAGGATGCCTCCTACGTATTCGCTGGGACCTATCCACATGACGAGGCCATCGCGATCGCTCAGAAGTCCCGCGTAGACATCAACCCGTGTAACGGTGTTGCGGAACTCATCCCGATTGACGCGAACCAGAACGTCGCAGTGGCCACCGACACTGGCCAGCAAGGGACGACAGCGAGCGTCCCTGTTGAGCGCACCAAGGCCGCACGAACACTGCGCAGCCGAGAGTTCACAATCGACGACTTTACCGCCCTGGGCATCGACGCCGCCTTCGCCGAAGGTGCGCTCGATATCGCCGACCCCGACGAATTCCTCGAGTATGCAGAAGGAGCGCCGGCAACATGGCAGGGCAGCGCCCTGCTCGACATCTTTACCGGTGAAGCGCTGCCCGATGTACGGAACAAGTACCAGCTCGACGAGCCCACGAAGCCCTCGCGCGATACCGACGACGATCGCCTTCTTGCGGCGATGCGTCACCCTGCTGCGCAGATGGAGTTTTCGTTCATCGAAGATGACGCCGAGCTACGGGCCGCCATCGAGAACCCGAGTTTTGCCGCGTGGCGGATCTTCTTACATCCCGAGCAGCGCTGGCTCGCAACGCATGACTACAACGGCCCGTTCCGCGTCAAGGGTGGCGCTGGTACGGGCAAAACCGTGGTGCTGCTACATCGGACCCGAGAGCTGTACCGAAAGAACCCCCACTCACGCATCGTGTTGACCACCTACAACCGCACCCTCGCGGACAGCCTTCGCACCCAGCTCAAGTTGCTCGATCCGACCCTGCCACTGGTCGACGAGCTCGGTGCACCTGGCATCTACGTCGCGGGAATAGATGCCATTGCGCATCGCGTAATCTCGTCCTCTGATTCACTGGCTGGATCGGACGGGAAACCAGGCCCCGTCACGGAGGTGCTGGGGCCAAGAACGTCGCAGGTGCTTCGCCCGACCCGCCAGGAGGAGTGGCGAAACGCAGCTGAACTCGCTGGAGAAGGCCTGCCTGCCGAGCTCAAGTCGACGTCTTTCCTTGAAGCCGAGTACGCGATGATCGTACTTCCTGAGCGCCTTACCAGCGACCGCGACTATTTCCGGGTCCGTAGACCTGGCCGTGGAGTCGCGCTGAATCGTGCCCGGCGCAAGGGCGTGTGGGACATCGTGTCTGCCTACCGTGCAGCGGCGGCAGCTGACGGAACGACGGATTTCGATGAGAAGGCAGCGATCGCAGCACGCGTGCTTGAGGAAGGAGACCCGCTCGCCGATCACGTTCTTGTCGACGAAGCTCAGGACCTCAGCCCGTCCCGCTTCCAGCTCCTGCGTGCTCTGGCAGCTCCCGGTCGGAATGATCTATTTATCGCCGAAGATGGCCATCAGAGAATCTACGGTCAAAAACTGACGCTCTCCCACTATGGCATCAACATTCGCGGTCGATCACGGACACTCACGCTGAACTACCGCACTACGGAAGAGAACTTGCGATACGCGCTCGGAATCTTGTCAGGTAGCAGCTACGAGGACATCACGGGTGAGAAGGAGTCGACCGAGACATACCGTTCGGCTCGTAGCGGACCCGCTCCACTGGGCAAACAGGTCGACAGTCTTTCAGCGGAGTACCAGCTTATCGCCGAGACCGTCAAGAAGTGGGTAGAAGCGGGGACCGAGCCATCCGCGATCGGATTGCTCGTACCAACCAAGAAGGAGGGCGAGAATCTCGCTCGCGCACTGGGTGATCAGGGTGTCAAAGTCTCCTACGTCGACCGGGACTCAAGCAGTAAGAGTGATGCGGCGCAGGTGATGACGATGCACCGGTCGAAGGGTATGGAATTCGCGAAGGTCATTCTGGTAGGAACTGGTGCATCCAATATGCCGCGTCAGTACATCATCGACTCGCTGCCTGCGGAAGACCGCGAAGACGCGCTACAGCGTGAACGCTCCTTGCTTTACGTCGCTGCATCGCGTGCCCGTGATGAGCTACTGGTCACCTGGGTCGGTCAGCCGAGTGCGTTGTTGCCGATAAGCGACCAATGCGAACAGAAGAGCGAGTGAGGGGAGTAAGCGGTGAAGGGCAGCATCCGACGGATCACCGATCTGTTTGACGGGAACAGCAAGAGTCTGATCATACCCGTCTGTCAGAGAAACTACGACTGGAAGATCAAGCATTGCGCACGCTTGTTTGACGATTTGGTTGACCTGATAAACAAGGATCGCGAGACGCACTTTTTCGGAGCGATCGTCGGCCACCCCGAAACGTCGTTCACCTACGTCGTCATCGACGGTCAGCAACGGTTAACGAGCATCAGCCTCCTCATGCTGGCGCTCGTGCACTCACTCGAAGATGGCACCGTAACCTCTAGAGACCCGAACCTTGCCAACAAGATTCGCGACAGCTACCTGGTGATGAAGGATGACCACAATGCAATCAAGTTCAAGCTAAAGCCAGTCAAGAACGACAACGATGCCTACAGTCGACTGCTGCGATCCGACTCGCCGATGGAGACATCGACGGTCACTGCAAACTATCGATACTTCCGTGATCGGATTGCCGACGGCGAACTCACAGGAGATCAACTGTGGGATGCAATATTTCGGCTTCAGGTAATGGCATTGGATCTCGAAAAACAGGACGATCCGCAGCGGATCTTTGAGAGCATTAACTCCACTGGCCTCGAGCTATCGGAATCCGACAAGATTCGCAATGTCGTACTGATGCATCAGCCGATTCGCGAGCAAGAAGACCTGTACGAAAACTACTGGAACAGGATCGAAAGGGCGGTCGACTACCGCACCGACTGGTTCATTCGCCTCTACTTGATCGCCAAAACCGGCAAGACTCCTCGCAAAGATGCCGTCTACGAGGCATTCCGGAGATTTCAAGTGGAATCTCCTTACACGACGCGCCAGATTCTTTCGGAGATGCGCGACTACGCCGAGTACGCGCGCGACCTGAACAACGCCACCACCGACGTGCTTCGAGCAGATAAGCGCCTTCGCCGCTTCAACATGATTAGGCACGACGTCACACTGCCGCTTACAATGCCACTCCTAGGCGAACTCAGGGCTGGAACAGTATCACCCGACGACTTCGCTGAGGTCATCGAAATCCTCGATACCTACCTATTCCGACGATTTGTGTGTGGCGTACCGACCAACGCACTCAACAAGATATTCGCAACCCTGTACAATGAAATTCACCGTATCCGCAGGAATGGCACACGATTCTCCGAGGCCCTCACCTACTCCCTGCGTCGGCGTGGTACGTCAGGTCGCTTTCCTGACGATGACGAATTCCAGGAAGCCTTCACAACCCGCGACCTTTACAACATTAAGAGCGAGAATCGTGCTTATATGTTTGAGTGTCTCGAAAACAACTTCTCCAACGACACACACGACATCGCTACCGCGATCGAGCACCAGCAGTTAAGCGTCGAGCACATCATGCCGCAAACGTTGAATACGGCGTGGCGACGTGACCTCGGCGAGGAGGCAGACGTCATTCATTCGACGTGGGTAAATCGAATCGAAACCTCACTGTGACCGGCTACAACTCCAGCTACTCGAACTCGTCTTTTCACGACAAGAAGTCCCAGCCCGATGGGTTCGATTCCTCACCTTATCGACTTAACTCCTTAGTCAAGCAGGCTGATACGTGGGGCACGCAGCAGCTAGAGAAGCGCACCAGCCAACTTTACGATGTGGCTGCCCGGTACTGGCCCTTACCATCGACGACGTTCGAGCCTTACGTAGCACCACTGCCCACGGTTCCGTTGGGGGACGACGAGGATTTCACGAACACAATCATTGTGTCTTTCGAATTTGGAGAAATCCGAAAGACCGTGTCTAGCTGGAAGAATGCGTTTGTCCAGGTGCTACGGGCACTAGTCGAGGACCACCGAGATGAAATATTCGCCTACGCCGCAATTGCGAGTGAATTCAAATTGCTCGCGGTCAACGAGGAGGTGCCGCCGGGCGACTCGCTCATCGTCCCCGGCCTGTCCGTCCATACCGCTACCTCAACCAGCTCCAAACTCGTCATTCTCCGGCGTCTTTTCAACCACCTCGAGATCGACACTGAAGACCTGGTGTTCACACTCCGCAGCAGCGGCGACGAAGACGAAGTTGACTCGACGGAGACCGAAAGCCCGTACT
>NZ_BAFB01000150.1 GCF_000248075.1 Gordonia otitidis NBRC 100426
TGGTGGGTGGTCAGACATGCCGACGACGGTCCTCGACCCGATCTGAGGATGCTGCGCGACTCGGACTAACCGTCGATGCGGACCACGGTGCGGCCCGTGATCCCGCCTGCACCAATGGCTTCGAGTGTCGATGGCAGATCGTCGAGGCCGATCTCGGTGATCAGGCTGTCGAGGTGTGCAGGGTGCAGGTCGGTCTCGAGCCGCGCCCAGATCGAGCGCCGGAGTTCAGGGCCGATCAGCACCGAGTCGATACCGAGCAGTGCCGCGCCGCGCAGGATGAACGGCATGACCGTGGTGGGCAGGTCGGCGCCACCGGTCAGCCCGCTCGCGGCGACGGTGCCGCTGTGGTTCATCGTCGACAGAACGTACGCGAGTGTCTTACCCCCGACACAGTCCACGGCACCGGCCCACTGGGACTTTCCAAGGGGACGAATTCTGGTGTCGGCGTCGACGAGTCGACCGACGACCTCGGCTGCACCGAGCTCGGTCAATAGCTCTGCGGCGCCGGACTTTCCGCTCGATGCGGTAACGGAGAAGCCGAGGCTGCTGAGGAGGTCGACGCTGACGCTGCCCACCCCGCCACTCGCGCCGGTGACCACCACGGGCCCGTCGTCGGGTGTCAGACCTCGGTCGAGAAGGGCGACGACGCTCATCGCCGCCGTAAACCCGGCGGTGCCGATCGCGGCGGCCTCACGGGTGGAGAGAGTGTCGAGTTTGACCACCTGTCCTGCGGGGACACGGGCGTAGGCGGCATATCCGCCGTGTTGGCCAGTGCCGATCGGACCACCGTGTGCCACAACGTGATCGCCGGGTTCGAAGTCGAGCGTCGACGATGCGATCACCTCGCCCGCGAGGTCGATGCCGGGGACGATGGGGTAGTCGCGGACCACGCCCCCGCGTGGTGTCACGGCCAACGCGTCCTTGTAGTTGACACCCGAGTACTCGACGGCGATGGTGACCTCGCCGTCGGGGAGATCGGCTGCAGCGAGCTGTTCGCCGGCGAGCGTGATGCCGTCGTCGCCCTCGCGGGCCATCACGGCAGTGAACTCATCGGGCAGGGTGCGCGTCATCGGGCTCTCCTGGTCGTCGAGGGGCGTCGTATCTCAGCGTAGGTCACAGCAGTCCGGAGATGTCGCCCGCGGCGAGCATGCTGACGAGCACGGGTACGAGGTGGGTCGGGGCGATGCCGTAGTCGTTACGTCCGACCTTGGTGACGATCGACGCCGTCGTGAGGATCTTCAGGTGGTGGTAGAGCTGGCCGGTCGTACCGAAGTCGCCTGCCTCCTGGAGGTCGGTGACCGAGGCGTTCCCGCGGATCAGCAGACGGACGATCTCGATGCGTGCCGGGTGGCCGAGTGCGGCGAACGTCGATGAAAGTGCTTCTGGTGCAAGGTCGACGGCGGCGTCCGCGGAGTAGGTGATGTTCCAGGTCACCGGGCCGGTGAAGTCCACGGCTCCCGAATACTCGAGTATCCCCGACGTCGTGCGTCCGGCGCCGTCGTCGTCGGAGGAATCGGCGTGGTCGTCGGGTCGCCCCGAGGCGAAGACCGCAGCCTCCAGCCGCGCGATGCGTGCCTCGAGATCGTCCGACGACTGACTGGTCACGCAATGCACCGTAGCGCGTGGGCGACCGACGGATCGGTGATGGCCGCCAGCAGCAGCTTCTGGTGTGCGAAGTTGTCGGCTTTGGTGTCGGCCTCGGAGAGGCCACGCACCATCAGGGTGCCGACGCCGATCCGTCCGTCGGCGGTGCGGTATTCGAAGACCTCGGTGATCACTCCTGGGAGGCTTCCGCCCTTGAACCCGAGGGTCGAACCGTCGGAGGACGGCCCCTGGTATTCGAGCACGTGCCGTGCGAGGCGGGCGCGCGGCCCGAATGAACCATCGGCCAGGGCCGTCATCAGGGAGTGGAGAGCATTCGGCGTGGCCTGCAAGAGTGCATTCGCCCGCGTCGCGTCCGGGTCGCCGGCCGCCACGCGGGCGCGTATCGCGAGGGCATATCCGGGATCATCGTGATAGCGCCGCGCGGCGCGGAATGCATCGTCGGTGGTGCGCAACGTCGGGTCGAGGGTGGCGAGGTAGGCGCCGAGCAGGCTCGGGACGCCGTTCGAGAATCCGAATCGATCCATCACAGCGCGTAAAGAGTTGTCTCCTAGCGTGTTGCGTATCAGGTCCGGCGCTGCGGAATCGGAGAACCGGATCATGACGTCCACGAGTTGTCGGTAGGTGACCGTGCGTGTGCCATCGATCGGTACACCGTCGACGGCGGGAATCTCGAGATAGGCGAGTGCGCGGGCGTGAGCGCCACCGTCGATTGCGAGGTACCAGCGCTGCCACTCGTCGACGCTGACGCGCGCCTCGGGGTCGAGGCGGCCGTCGGCGACGGCCTGCGCATAGGCCGCGAGGTGGATGAGCTTGACCGAAGACGCGGCGGGGAAGACCTCGCCGGAGTTGTGGAAGATCGGCGGGGCGTCGACCGGCGTGACGCGCAGTGCGTAGTCGTTGCGGTGTGCGGCGAGGTAGCCGATCCAGCCGGGTACGGACGAGGTGGCGGGTGCGCGCGGAGCGGCGCAGGGCGCGGATGAGACAGGAGGTGTGGCAGGTGCTTCCGCAGGAATCGTGACTCCCGTGATCACGGCGAACGCGATGGCGAGCTAGGAAACGAAGCGCATCTAGATCTCTTCGAGTTCGTAAGTACGTAATTACGAAAATACCAAGTGTGCTGGTCCCGGAGCAACGCCGGAGAACCCCCCACCCTCATCTGCGCTGGTGAAGTGCCACGAATTTTTGTCGCTCGTCGTGCCGGGAAGTCGGCGACAGCCCCACGACAGGCGACGGCAGCGTCGTGTAAGCGGACCTCCATAGCGTCAGTGTCAACAAATCCTGACTACCGATAGGAGGTGCCACCATGGCCACCACCACTGATGCTGCGACACACGGTTCGTCGCGCACATACACCTCGCTGGCTGCGGCCGCCATTCCCCTGGCCGCACTCAGCCTGGCCTTCTTCGTCGAGATGGTCGACAACACTCTGCTCTCGATCGCTTTGCCCACGATCAGCCGTGATCTGGGCAGCAGCACCACTGCGCTGCAGTGGATCACCGGCGCCTATTCGCTCACGTTCGGCGGGCTGCTGCTGACCGCGGGATCGATCGCCGACAGATTCGGTCGCAGACGCGTGCTCATGGTCGGTCTCGCCGCCTTCGGGCTGTTGAGTCTGCTCGTGGTGTTCGTGACCAGTACCGGCGAGCTCATCGGACTCCGTGTGGCGCTCGGGGTGGCAGCCGCGATGATGGCGCCGATCACCAACTCGCTGGTCTTCCGGCTCTTCGACGACAAGACACTGCGCATGCGAGCGATGACCGTGATGATCGTCGTCGGCATGGCCGGGTTCGTGCTCGGCCCTATCCTCGGCGGCACCGCACTCGCCCACCTTCGCTGGGAGTGGCTGCTCGTCGTCAACGCGCCGATCGCACTGATCGCAGGTATCGGCATCTGGTTCGGCGTCGCGTCGGACCGGCGTGAGGACCTGACCGACGACAAGCTCGATCTTCCCGGAGCGCTGCTCAGCATCGCCGCGATCGGACTCGGCTGCTGGTCGCTGACGAGTGGCGTCGATCGCGGGTGGGGTTCGGCGCTGACCGTCGCGGCGATCGTCGGTGCCGTTGTCGCAGCGGTCGGATTCGTCGTCTACGAGCGGCGTGCAGCCTCTCCGATGCTCGATCTCCACCTGTTCGGGCGGGGCACGGTCAGCGGGGCCGCCGTCGCACAGATCGGGACGTCGATCGCGATGGCAGCCGTCATGTTCGGCCTCATCCTGCACTTCCAATACGCCTACGGGTGGAGTCCGATGAAGGCAGGATTGGCCAACCTGCCGATGATTGCCACGATGCTGCTGGCTTCCCCGCTCTCCGAACGGCTCGCCGCGCGCTTCGGTCACCGGATCGCCTGCTTCATCGGCGCGATGGCACTCGCGGGTTCACTGGTCGGTATGGCGTGGGGCGTCGAACACGGCTACCTCGCCATCGCGATCTCGATGGTCGTGATGACCATCGGGCTACGGACGGTCATGACGATCTGCGCCGTCGCGCTCGTCGATTCGGTGCCGGAGAACCGGACGTCGATGGGCACCGCGCTCAACGACACCGCCCAGGAACTCGGCACGAGCATCGGCACCGCCGTCATCGGGACCTTTCTCGCCGCACTGGTCGCCACCCAGTTGCCCTCGGGCGTGTGGACCGGCGACTTCACCGAGACCTTCTATCACGGAGAACGCATCGCCTACGCGGTGCTGGCCGTGGTCGCCGGACTCGTCGCAGGCGGGGGCGCGCTGGCGCTGACGAATTCGCGGAGCACTGAGGAAGCGCACTAGGTTTCGTCGTGCCTCAGTAGTGCCGTATCCAGGTGCCAGATGGTGGCACCTGGGTACGGCACTACTTGTGAACCGGTCCGAGTGTGTCCACAGATTACGGAGCGCGGCGTCGTACAGAGGCTCCGGGAGCCCACACTGCTGTCCATGACCGCCCTGCCGACACCACGGCCATCGCCAGAACGTATCGACCCGGAACGTACTGACCCAGAACTAATCGATGCAGTACTCGAGGAACAGGACGGCGTGATCGCGCGTCGCCGGGTCATCGAGGCGGGATTCTCGGCGCCGTACATTCGACGCAAGGTGCGCCGCAGGGAGTGGGCAGCGGTGTCGGCCGGCATCTACGTCAACCACACCGGACCCCTGACCGCTTCAGAGCGCGCGTGGGTCGCAGTTCTCGACGCCTATCCTGCGGCGCTGAGTCACCGCTCGGCGATCGCGGTCGGCGATGCGATCGGTACAGAACCCATCCACATCGTCGTCGATCGGAAACGCCGGGTGCGCCGACGTCCCGGCGTCGTCGTCCACTACGGAACCCGTCTCGACGAGCGAGTTGCCTGGCACCTGCGGCCTCCGCGGGTGCGACTGGAGGAGGCAGTGCTGGACGTCGCGGCCGACGCGTCGTCGACGACGAGCCTGATCGCCTGCCTCGCCGACGTCGTCTCAGCGCGTAGAACCACTGCCGACAGGCTGCTTGGTGCTCTGCAGAGGCGCCCACGGATGCCGTCGCGCGAGTATGTCGTTGGCGTCCTGTGCGACGTACGCGACGGTACGTGCTCGGTTCTCGAGCACGGTTACCTGACGAAGATCGAACGTGCGCACGGGCTTCCGGCACCCGTGCGGCAGGCGCCGACCGCTGTGGGGCGAAAAGGGTTTCGCGATGTCGAGTACGAGGACTTCGGGCTCGTCGTCGAACTGGACGGGCGCCTGGGGCACGATGGACCGCAGGCTCGCGACCGCGACCTCGAGCGTGATCTCGACGCAGCGGTGGATGCCGATCAGAAGACGGTGCGCCTGGGGTGGGGCCAGGTCTACGACCGGCCGTGTGCGACAGCGGCCAAGATCGCGCGCGCACTGGGGAAGGCGGGGTGGCCGGGAACACTCACGCGGTGTCCGGACTGCCCGGAAGCGCCGTACCCAGGAGTCGATATGTGACTCACGGATACGGCAGTGGGCGCCTTCGCAAGATACTGGAGTCGGGCGCACACCACGCGGCACACATCGAGCCGGAAGACGATCACAGAGGGTTCTTGCGCGTCACCGGGCTCCAGGGAATCGAGCACGCTGCTCCGGATCGGTCAGCGCGGCGGCAACCTCGAGCGCGGCACGCTCTCCGGACTCGATCGCGCCCTCGATGTATCCGGCGTGCTCGGTCGCGGTCTCCGTACCTGCCCAATGGATGCCACCGACTGGTTCGTGGGCCACCGGATAGAACCCGTCCGATGTGCCCAGCGTCGGGAGCGATGCGTAGCCGCCGCCGACGAACGGGGCGTGGCGCCAGAACTTCTCGTGCCAGCTCGCAGGGCGCCTTATGTCGTCGCCGAGGTGTGATGCGAGGGTACCGAGGAGGAGATCTCGTCGTTCGGTGCGACCGAGCAGCTCGACGCGTCGTGCGTCAGGCCCGCCTATCAGGATCGTCAGATGGCCGGGGCCGTCCGGAGGTGAGGAATCGAACACGGCGAATCCGGTTTCGCCGAGCAAAATGATCTCGGCGTCGGCGTGATCGCGCCAGAATGGGGTCTCGTACACGGCGACCGCCTTGTAGACCTCACCCATAAAGGTGTTGTGGTGCACACGAGTTCGACGCTCCGGGAGGAGTTGGCCGAAATCGATGTGTGACGCGGACGGCGGCGGCACGGTGACGATGACGCGTTCGGCGATCACCGACCCTGTACTTGTGGTGACAGTCAATCCTTCGGTCCCGTGCGCAACCGCTGTGACAGCCGAGCCGAGAACGACCCTGTCGGCGAGCTTCTTGCCCATTCGGTTCGCGAGCGCGCCTGCTCCCTCGACGAGCAACGAATCCTGTGCCCCGCCGGATGATTTCATCATTGTCGCCAACCCGCCCTGATAGCGAATGAGCTTCAGTAGCCCCGCAACCGAGAGTTCGGTGGAGTCGGTACAGCAGGTCACCTCGAGGACGACGTCGAGCATGCGCCGTGCGCGAGCCGACGGGATGCGGGCGAGCCATTGCTGGACGGTCGTCGTGTATCGGCTGTCAGGCGTCGGCAGATGCGACGCGAGTTCGAGCACGATCAGCGCAGCATTGGCCGCGAGCATGGCGGAGGACAGCTGTGCGAGCTCGCCGTCGTCGTCGACTATCAATGGTCGCTTCGGACTGCGCATCTTGTATCGGGTAGCGCCGAGTTGAGAGGCAAGGGACTCGAATCGATGGTGTCCCTTGCCGATCCATTGGCCTCCGACGTCGACCGCCGAGCCGAGTGCGCTGGTCTCTACCATGACGCGACCGCCGACACGATCGGCTGCCTCGAGAACGACGACGTCGAGCCCCTGCTGCACGAGCTGACATGCCGCGGTCAACCCGGCGAAACCCGCACCGACCACGACGACCTGTGTGCTCGTCGGGAGGGGTGGGTGCACGGAACCCGCTGTCACGTCGGCGGTCATCTGTCGCCACCGAGGATCTCGCCTGCCACACGGTGGCCGGAACGCACGGCGCCGTCCATGTATCCGTTCCAGACGTCGGAGGTCTCGGCGCCCGCCCAGTGAATGCGACCCACCGGCGCGGCAACTGCCTCACCGTAGTTGGTCCATACCCCCGCACCGAGTCGGCCGCCGTAGCAACCTCTGGTGAATTCCTCTGCATTCCAATTCAGTTCAAGGATCTCCAGGGGATTGGCGGCTTGCTCACCAAAGTACTTTGTGAGGTCGCCGAGAATCAGGTCGCGACGTTCTTTCGCGGTCAGGCGCGCGGCGGCGCGCGCATGTCTGCCCTCGAGGAATCCGACCAGCACTCCACACGAATCGTCGTGTGGCGAGTTGTCGAGTACGACGTTGAACGAGTCATCGAGGCTCATCACGAGACCGTTGAGCCCGTCTTCCCGCCAGAACGGTGTCGGGTAGGCGATGTTGACCTTGATGACCGATCCGGCCGGAAACTGCTGTGTCAGAGCGTCTCGATCGGCAGGTAGGGGTGGTGAGTACCGTAGACGGCCTGAGAGGGTTTGCGGGATGGCCACGACGACGTGGTCTGCGGAGAGTCCACCCCCGTCGTAGGCGACGATGGCCCCGTCGGGGGTCTGAGTGATGTTCGTGACCACCGTGTTGAGGTGTACGGCGTCGCCGAGTTCGGCAGCGAGTCGCTCGGAGATCTGGTGCGTCCCACCGACGACGCGGGTCTGCTGCGCCCCGCCCGTTGTCGACAGCAGGACTTCGAGGCTGGTACCTGACTTCAGGTAGAAGAGGAAGTGCAGTAGCGACAGTTCATGTGATTCGGCCGAGAACAGTGCGGGAACGACGAGCCTGAAGAAGCGACGGGCCACGTCGTTGGTGGTCTCGCTGACGAGCCACTGATCGAAGGTCTGCCGGTCGAGGTCGGCGGCACCCGTGGTGGTCCATGGCGTGGGGAGGTCGACGGTCTCGGCGAGCGAACTCATTGTCGCCCAGATTCTTCCGACCTCGAGGAGGTCGTCGTCTGCGAGTCCGAACGTCTCGTCGGAGTACCTGTGTACCGTGCCGTCGTAGTAGGTGATGGCCTGGCCGGTGTCATACGACGGGTACGTTTTGAGTCCGAGTTCGTCGATCAGCGCGAGCACGGCGTCCTGGGTGGGGCCGACCCACTGCCCGCCCATTTCGATAGGTACCCCGTTGCTGAAGGTCAGGCCGTGGTTGCGGCCGCCTACTCTGTCGCGAGCTTCGAGCACCGCGACCGTCTTTCCTGCTTGACTCAGTCTGCGCGCGGCGGAGAGCCCGGCGAGTCCTGCGCCTACGATGACGACGTCGACGTGATTCATGGTGTGTCCTTTGTTGTTCGTGAGGGTCGAGAAGTGGTGGTGTGAGGCGTCATTCAGTGTCGCGCGAGGCGATGACGTACGAGAGCACCGACGACTCTCGGCGACACCGCGGTCAGTCGAAGAGCGGCAACCGGTGACGAACTCGGCCGCACGTCGAGGTAGCTGTACATCTGATGTCGGACGATCAGTCCGTCGCGAAACGTCCAGATCTCGGTACCGAATTGGTTTGTACGACCACGAATTCCGCCTGTCCAACTAAGGACCAGCGTGTCCTTCCCCTCGCATTCCAGGGATTTCGTGACATGCAGACCGAGTTGGTGGCAGACCGCGAACAACTCAGTGGCGGCCGTGCGGATGTCGTCGATGCCGCGGTAGGTGTCCGCGCGGCTCCGTCCATGACCCATTCGGCGCTCGCATCGTCGCCGAACATCGCCAGTAGTTCGTCGACGCGGCCCTCGTTGGTGATGCGCTGCGCATGTGCGAGGAATGCGAGGGCGTCGGGTCGGGATGTGGATGTGTGTGGTTCTGCCATCGTGATGGCCACCTCGATGAAGTCGGGCCCAGGGGCTGCTTTTCAGTCATACGTATGACTGAAAATGAGGTTAAGGCAGGTTGCGCCGGCCCGCAACGTATACGGCGAAACTGGTGGAATGAGGCCTACGTGGGCCGGGTCAGGCCGTCGCCGATGCCGGCCGTGGTGCGGCGAGGCCGACGAGCATCTCGATCATGAGGTCCAGGTCGTGCTCTGCGCGTCGCTGGTCCGGGTCGCACACGTACTGCATGATCAGTCCGTCGATGGTCGCGACCATGATCCGGGCCAACTGGGGTAGCGGTACGGCGGATACCTCGCCGGCAGCCTCCGCAGCCTGGGCGCACCACTGTGAGACGACGTCGGCGTAGGACTCGTACTGCCAGCGGGCAAGCTCGTCCTGGCCCTCGGCGCGCAATGCGTACATCGTCAATTCGTACTGCATGATCTGCAGGTTTCTGTTGGACACCAGCGTCTGCCAGTCTGTTGGACACCAGCGTCTGCCAGAAGGCCCGAATACCTTCTCTCAGGGCGTGTGCGAGTCCGTCGCCGGTATGCGTCGACGCGGCGAACACGGCCCCGATCTCGGAGACGACGTCTTCGATGACCGCACGCAACAGGGCCTCCCGGGTCGGGAACACGTATTGCAGTGTGCCCAGCGGTACGTCGCCCTCGGCGGCAACCGCGCGCAATGAGGTGTTGGCGACGCCATCGCGCGAAAGCACCTCGCGTGCCGCCGCGACGAGTTGTGCGCGGCGAACCGCAAGATCAACGCGCGCCATCGTCGTGTCCTCTCTACCGGGTGCGGTTCCAGGCTATTCGACACCCACCGAACTCGACGTGGGGTGGGGCGTCGCCGGCGTCAATCCTGTATGACCATCGCGTGTGCACGCTGTCGCATTGTGTCGAGGACGCGGACGGTGGTCTCGAGGTCCGCCTCGTTGATGCCTGCTGTCAGCTGCGCAGGTTCAGGTAGAGCCAGACGGTGCGTCCGCCGATGGGTGTGCCCTGCAAGACTCGTTCGAGTAGGCGCCGAGTGCGTTCTCCGTCGTTCCAACGATCGGTGGCAGGGGTTGTGGCGTTGGCATCAGAGCCTCCCAAGTTACTGTTGGTGAAACCACCAGTAGCAGACCATTGGTGGTACCAACAGTGGGTGAGGAGACCGCAGCTTCTCGATTGATCGCTTTGCCGACCTGGCAGCTCTCGCGAGCCGCTGCGCGTTCACATCAGATCCTTCACGAGCGTCTTCAGTCGGTAGGCTTCACCGGTTACGAGTTCCGGGTACTCGCAGCCGTCGGCGATGCTCGGACGCTCAGTCAGGCAGACGTCGGTCGACGCGCAGAACTCGATCGCCGTGACGTCGCGCTGACGGTACGTGAGCTGGAAGCACGCGGACTGATCGAGCGTGCCCCCGACCCTGCGCATCGACAGCGAAAGCTGGTGTCGTTGACGGGCCTCGGGAAGACTGCGCTGACCGACCTCGAGCGAGACCTCGCCGACGTCCAGCGTGAGGTGTTCGGTTCGTTGAGCGAAGCCGAGCTGAGCGCTCTGCTCGGCTATCTCGTGCGACTGGGGGTCTAGGGCTGCAGTGAAGGCGAATGAGGCAGATGAAGTATGGCGAGCCGCGCTGACCGCGGCTCTGTGAGCGGGATTTGAATCACCACGTCAGCGGCGACGTTCCCAACGGTCGAGCCGGTAGTGGGTGCGGCGTGGGGTTGCCGTCGAAAATGATGGGGATGACCGGTTCGTCGATATGGCCGAACGGGCCGTCG
Source organism: Gordonia otitidis NBRC 100426 (assembly GCF_000248075.1). Classification (GTDB taxonomy): domain Bacteria; phylum Actinomycetota; class Actinomycetes; order Mycobacteriales; family Mycobacteriaceae; genus Gordonia; species Gordonia otitidis. The sequence goes on from NZ_BAFB01000150.1 coordinate 10,648, forward strand.
ACTGTCGTCAGATCGATTGACCTCGTGCCCCAGTCGGTGGCGGGGGCGGCGCCCGAAGGCCCGAGAGATTGCACCCAGATGCAGACGCGCGCGAGGTTGATCCTGACCCTCCAGGAACCGCCCTCGGACTGTCGACGGCGCAGTGCGGCAACGATTCCCGTGGCACCGAGGTAAGCGGCCAAATAGTCGTTGAGCAGGTGTGTCGGCGGTAATGTGGTTGGTCCTCCGCGCCCCTCTTCCAGGCTGAAACCGGTTGCTGAACAGGCTAGTTGATCGAATCCGCCGCGATCTCCCCACGGTCCGTCGGAGCCCCAGCAGTGGTATTCGACGACGAGGATGCCCGGTCGTCGCTGCGCGAGGTGCTCGGCATCGAGGCCGTGACGCCGCAGGCCACGGTAAGCGTTCACGAAGACGTCGGCGTCGGCGATCAGGTCGGTGAGTGCGGCCAACTGATCCGGGTCGCGCACATCGCAGTAGGCGTTGCGTTTTCCGCCGCCGGTGAGTGCCGGCATGGGGTGGGGGTCGACGAGGTCGGGTCGGGTGACGTGCACGACGTCGGCTCCGAACGTGGCCAGCAGTTCGGTGCTCACGGGGCCGGCGATCACGTGAGTCATATCCACAACTCGAACGCCAGTCAGCGGCGGCCATTCTCGCGGTGCGGTGAGGGATTCGGGCTCGGCATCGTCAATGCGTTCCAGGTCGATGACCGGTCGTCGTGCGACGTCGATGCCAATCGACGACCCGGCCCACTGCTGCGCGGTTCTTGCAGCGGCCGCAACGCCGCCCACCGCAACCACGGCCTCTTCGAGGGCAACGGAATTCCAAGTGAGAGCGGCCTGGGCGATCCGCTCCGTTGTCGGCGGACAGTCCAGGACGGTGCACACGGCGTCGCGTTGGTGCGGAAAGGTGGTGATCAAGAACGTCCAACCGTCGGCGGTGCGATAGAAGTCGTTGTTGCGCAGCGCCGTCGGGTCCTCGGGGATCAGTCGTGTCGGCTGTCCGTTGATGGTCGTGAGGTACGCGGCACGGAGTTGATCTACGGCGTCGGCGACGCTCACGGACACAAGTGAGCTGTCGCCGAGCGCTGCGATCTGAGCTCCGAAAGCAGCGATGGCCGCAGCTGAGGCGTCGCCGATACGGTGTGGAGACGGGGTGATCGGGTCGGCTCCGGTGATACGCGCCGGTCCGACGGCGGTTCCGGTGAGGGCGGTCAGGCCGTCGACGATGTCGGAGACGGGCGGCGAGGTGATCGGCATGGCTTCAGTCTTCGCGGTGAACATCCGCGGCTGCTGTTCTTCCGAATATACGTAAGATGTCGACGTGGGTGGACAACGCGCCGTCGTGCGCGCCGACCGAGTGCTGGAAGAGGTTGCACGTGCGTCGAATCCGTTGTCTCTGAGCGCGATTGCGCGATCGGTCGGCGCACCCGTGTCGTCGACGTCGGATCTGCTCGACGACCTGGTGGCGTGTGGCTACCTGGTTCGCGCCGATCGGAGGTATCGTCTGGGCCCGCGGTTGATGACGTTGCGGTTGATCGCGGCCCGTGCCGATGCTCCACCGATCGACTCGGATGGACTCGCGGCGCTGGCGCAGTTCACCGGTCTGCCAGTGGCGCTTGCGGTGCTCGTCGGCTCCGACGTCGTGTATCTCGGGAGCGTCGGCGAGGTGTCGGAGTATGCAGAAGCGGTGGTCGGGGAGTACCGACCGCGGCCGCTTCTTCGCACAGCGGCCGGACGTGCGTTCCTTGCTTTCGCCGACGACGGCGAGCGCGACCGGTTGTTGGCGATTCACGCCGGACCGGCCGACGCCGCTGGTTTCCGACGTGAGATCGCCGCGATACGACGTCGCGGCTATGCGATCAGCGACGGACTCGCCGATCCCGAGATCCGCGCCGGGGGTGTTCCGGTCTTCGAGCGCGGGCTGCTCGTCGGCGTCGTCGTGGTGGTGGGTTCTCGAACTGACACTGGGCGCGCCGTGGACAGCGCCGCGCGGCGGGTGCGGGAGTGGCTCGCGGGCCAGTGGGGGCTGTAGATGTGTGCCGAACGCAAGGATGCGGGTGCTGCAGCCCGCGTGGCGGCGGGGGAGGGCAAAATAAGGTGGTGACGGAATCGGCTTCGACGAGCAAACGGCGCTCGACAGCAAACGCGCGCCCGAGTAGCCGTGACGAGATTCGGGACGCATTCATTCGCCACGTGGCGGAGTCGGGATATGACGGCACCAATTTTGGGTCGATCGCCGACGAATTGGGCATCAGCAAGGGCACAATCGTCCACCACTTCGGCACCAAGGAGCGGCTGTTCGCCGACGCCCACGAGCGGTATATGAAGAGGCGGCTCGGCGAGGCGCAGGACATTGTCGCTCGCCTCGACGCTGTCGAGGAACGTTTCGCGGGTCTCGTCTGGGCGTTCACGATGTATCAGACGTATGGGCGAACTGAAACGGTCGCGTTCCAGCGTGAAATCGTGCGCTTCAACGATGCGCCGTCGATGCGACGATCCCGCGACCTCCGCCATGAATACCGGGATCTCGTCAAATCGATCCTCGACGAGGGGATGAGCACGGGAGTATTTCACGACGGCAACTCGTCGATCCTGGCGTTGCAGATCTTTGGCGGTACGCAGTGGATGTGGACGTGGTTCAACCCTGCCGGTTCGCAGTCCAACGACGACGTCGCCGCCACGTACGTCCTGCTGATCCTTCGAGGCCTGATGCTGTCCAGCGAGGGCATCGATGCCGTGATTGATCCGGCTGGCCGTGTCCGTGCGGTGGTGTACGAGGTCCTCGACGGAGGCGCTACGCCCTGCTGAGAGCGGTTTTCTCATATCCAGAAAGCGGGTCTGTCGAGTCGCGCTGTGGCCCTTGACTGTACGTACGGTCAGTGAGATAGTCGTCACACGCTGAACGGCGGTAATCGCTAGGAGAGGGATCAACGATGAGCTACTTCGCTGACGCGTCAGAGGTGTACAAGTATCTGGGCGGCGTGTTCCGTCAGGCCAACGACACCGAGGGCGTCGGGTCGACGCTCCGGGCTGCCGACATCGTTCTGCGGCTTGACTATTCGGCACCCGATTCCTCGATCACCGTTGTCTTGAAAGAACCGGCCATCGAAGTCATCGAAGGGGACAGTGATCTGACTCCGGATGTGCGGATGTCGATGTCTGCCGACAACGGCAACAAGTTCTGGCGAGGCGAGTACAACGTCGCCGTCGGGTTGGCCAAGGGGCAGGTTAAGGCCAAGGGCCCCGTCTCGAAGATCCTCAAGCTGATCCCGGCAGCCAAGCCCGTGTTCCCGATCTATCGAGACCTGGTGTCCGCGAAGGACTCCGAGAACGCCTGAGAATCCCGGCCGAGAGGAATGCGCGTGATGACGCCTCCGCACTATCAGATGTACATCGACGGCGCCTGGGTGGACTCATCCACCACGGTCGACGTCACCAATCCGGCGTCGGATGCGCTGGTCGCGACTGTCGCACATGGCAACGCCGACGACGCCGATCGCGCTGTCGCTGCCGCACTGCGCGCGCACCGTGACGGTGAATGGCGAAACACCCCGCCCGAAGAACGTGCCAAGGTCATGACGCGCTGGGTCGAGATACTCAACGAGCGGATGGACGAGTACGTCGATCTCCATGTCGCCGAGAACGGGGTGACGCGCAGACAGGCCATGGCATTTCACGTCGGGTACGCCATCTCGCACCTGCAGTACTTCGCCGATCTCGCGGCCACGTATGAGTTCAGCCGAAGCGGACCGATGCTGGGCTACCCAACCGTCGCCGCGGGGCTCGTGCGGCGCGAACCGTTCGGCGTCGTCGCGGGGATCGTGCCGTGGAACTTCCCGATGCTGCTCGCCGTCTGGAAGTTCGGACCGGCACTCGCCGCCGGTAACACCATCGTGCTCAAGCCGGACGAGAAGACTCCGCTGACGCTGCTGGAGATGGCACGCGCTGCGCACGATGCGGGAGTCCCGGCAGGTGTGTTCAACGTCGTGACCGGCCCCGGGGAGGTGGTCGGCGCGCGGTTGGCGGCTCATCCGGATGTCCGCAAGGTCGCATTCACCGGCTCGACTGCGGTGGGCCGCACCATCACCGAGCTCTCGGCAGCCAACATCAAGAAGGTCACGCTCGAGCTAGGTGGCAAGGGCGCCAACATCATCCTGCCCGACGCCGATATGTCGCAGGCCGTCGACGCCGCGCTGTTCGCCTTCTGTCTCTATCAGGGGCAGGCCTGCGAGTCGGGTACGCGGCTGCTGCTGCCCGAGTCGTTGCACGACGAATTCGTCGCCAGGCTTGTCGAGCGTGCCGCAGACATTCGCGTCGGCGATCCAGACGATTTCGACACCGACATGGGTCCGATCATCTCGGCCGAGCAGCGTCAGCGCATCGAGCACTACGTCGAGTTGGGCAAGAAGGAGGGCGCAACGCTGGTCTACGGTGGCACTCGCCTCACGGGCGAAGGGTTCGACGCCGGAAACTGGTTCGGCCCCACGATTTTCACCGATGTCGACAATTCGATGACCATCGCGCAGGAAGAGGTCTTCGGGCCGGTGCTGGTCGTCATCAAGTACCGCACCGTCGACGAAGCCATCGAGATCGCCAATGACAGTGAATACGGACTGTCGGCAGGCGTGTGGAGCGAGGACATCGACGCCGCACTCGATGTAGCGGCGCAGATCGAATCGGGCACGGTCTGGATCAACGACTGGCACATGGTGAATGCGCTGTATCCGTTCGGTGGATACAAGCAGAGCGGCAACGGCCGTGAACTCGGGCCGCACGCGCTCGACGAGTACACCGAGGAGAAGTTCATCCACGTCGATCTCGCTCGCCGGATCGAGAGCAAGGTGTACGACCTCGTCGTGCCCGAGGGGGACTGATGTCGACAACCGTGCAGGCCGGGCCGATGCGCGCAGCCGTGTTCCACGACTACGACGCCGCACCGGTCATCGAAGAGGTCGTGCCGACCGATCTGGAACCGGACGAGGTTCTCGTCGCTGTCGCTGGGGTGGGAATCTGCCACACCGATCTCACGGCGATCGACGGGACCGTGCCGCTACCAACACCTTTCGTTGTCGGTCATGAGGGGTCCGGGGTGATCGAGGCCGTCGGCAGCGACGTCGTCGATCTCGCTGTCGGCGACAGGGTTGTGCTCACCTTCGATCATTGTCGTGAGTGTGCCAGCTGTCGATCAGGGCACCCCGCGTACTGCGAGTTGTTCGCCGCGCTCAACTACTTCGGGACCCGGCTTGACGGCAGTGCGACCCTGCGGACGGGTGAGGAAGATGTCCACGGAAGCTGGTTCGGGCAGTCGTCATTCGCTACCCACGCGGTCGCCAGCGCGCGCAATGCCGTGAAGGTGGACGACGATCTTCCGATCGAGATACTCGGACCACTCGGGTGCGGGTTGCTGACCGGCGCAGGTGCTGTGCTCAACGTGCACCGCCCACGTGAGGGCCAGAGCATCGGTATCTGGGGGATCGGTACGGTCGGACTGTCCGCGGTCATGGCAGCAAAAGCGGCGGGGTGCGATCCCATCATCGCCGTCGATCCGAACACCGAGCGCCTGGAGGTCGCCCGGAAACTCGGCGCAACCCACACGTTCGATCCCACGGCGACCGACGACGTCGTCTGGGAGATCATGGAACTGACCGGCGGACTCGACTTCACAGTCGATGCGGTCGGATCGGGACTCGTTGTGCGCCAAGCGCTCGAGTCGCTTCGGTCGCCCGGGTCGTGCGCGACGCTCGGACTGCAGAAGCTGGAGAACGAGATCACCATCGACCAAGGTCATCTGTTGCTGGGACGGACCCTGACCGGCGTCATCGAAGGCGACGCCGATCCACATCGATTCATACCCGAACTGATCGGGCTCTGGCGGGAAGGGAAGTTCCCCTTCGACACGCTGATCACCACCTACCGTTTCGACGACATCGCGACCGCACTGTCGGATCTGCGTGCGGGCACATCGATCAAACCGGTTCTGGTGCCGACACCTTCAGACGAGGAGGACACTCGTTCATGACCGCACAGGACTCCGAGATCAGCAACGGTGTTGATACCGCGCTTCCGGGCGCTACCGGAGACGATGGCGTGCAACCCATCATCGGGACCGTCGATCGCTGGGTTGCGCGCAAGCCCGACGACGTCGCGGTGATCTACGGCGAGCGACAGTTCACCTGGCGCGAGTTCCGCGAGCGCATCCAGCGCAGCGCGGCCGCCCAGGTTGCTGCAGGAATCGGCCCGAACGACCGAATCGCATTCCTGGACAAGAACTCCATCGCCTGTCTGGAGACGACACTGGCGGCTTCGCTGACGGGCGCGGCCAATGCCGTCATCAACTTCCGACTCTCGCCTGCCGAAGTCGCCTACATCATCAATGACGCCAAGGCGTCGATCGTCATCGTGGGATCGGAGTTCGTCGACGTCATCGCCGCGTTGCGCGACGAACTGCCGACGGTGACGCGGGTGATCGTCAGTGGTGGACCCGACGACGAGTACGAGCGATGGCTGGCCAACGCCGACGCCGCATTCGAGGCCGTACCGTTCGATCCCGATGCAGCATTCCTGCAGCTCTACACCTCCGGCACCACGGGACATCCCAAGGGCGCCATGCTCACTCACCACAGTCTCGGTGCCCACAGCGCGGCCGCCGTCGCCGGGTTCGGCTTCACCGACGACTCCGTGAACATGGTCGCTATGCCGCTGTTCCATGTCGGCGGCTCGTCGTGGGCGCTCGCCGCCATGTCCGTGGGTGCCCAGACGGTGATCGTCCGCGAAACCATACCGGCGGCGATCCTCGACGAGATCGTCGCGCGCGCAGTCACGCACGCCTTCTTCGTCCCGGCGGTATACGGCTTTCTGCTCGCCGATCCTCAGGTAGCCGAGCGGGACTACTCGACGGTGAGATGCTTCGGCTA
>NZ_BAFB01000149.1 GCF_000248075.1 Gordonia otitidis NBRC 100426
TCGGGTCTGCGCTACTACGACGCCTCGTTCTTCGAGGTGTCCCCAAGATCAACACGTCGGTACGCGAAACGCTCCAGGCGGCCTATCCCGACGCGGGCCTGTCCGACGACCCGATACTGCGCATGGGTTCGTGGATCGGTGGCGACCGCGACGGCAACCCCTACGTGACCGGCGACGTCGTCGCCCTGGCCACGTCGCTGGCGGCGCGGACAGCAATCGGTCATCACCTGTCCGAGCTGGCGCTGCTGCGTCAGGAACTGAGCATGTCGGCACGACTCATCGAAACCAGCGGACGGCTCGTCGAACTCGCGGGCGTCGACCCCGACGACCCGGCAACCGACGAACCCTTCCGCCTCGCTCTCAAGCACATTCGCGCGCGCCTGGTAGCGACCGCCGAAGCTCTGTTCGGTCCCGACGTCCTGCAGCGCGAGGATCTCGACCTCATCGACGGCAAGGCACCGTACGCCGACTCTGCCGAGCTTCTCGCGGATCTCGACGTCGTCGACGGTGCGCTACGCGAGAACCGTGACGACTCCATTGCAGACGATCGCCTGCTCCGCCTACGCGAGGGTGTCCGGGCATTCGGATTCAACCTCTCGGGTCTGGACATGCGGCAGAACTCCGACATGCACGAGGAAGTCGTCGCGGAACTGCTCGCGTGGGCCGGTGTCACACCTGACTATGCGTCGCTGTCGGAGGAGGAGCGGGTTTCCGTGCTCTCCGGCGAATTGCAGGCCCGTCGGCCACTGACCCGGCCCGATGCCGAACTCTCGGAACTCGCGCGCAAGGAACTCGACATCGTCCGCGCCGCCGCCGACGCCGTTGCCGCCTTCGGCCCGCAATCGGTGCCGAACTACATCATCTCCATGTGCACGTCGGTCAGTGACATGTTGGAGCCGATGATCCTCCTCAAGGAGGCCGGTCTGATCGACATCGACGACGACGGCAGGTTGGTCTCGACGGTGCGCGTCGTTCCGCTGTTCGAAACCATCGAAGACCTCCAGCAGGGGGCGCAGACGCTTCTCGCCGCACTCGACCTGCCGTTCTACCGGGGCCTCGTCGACTCACAGGCCGGCATGCAGGAAGTCATGCTCGGGTACTCCGACTCGAACAAGGACGGTGGCTACATGGCCGCCAACTGGGCGCTCTACCGCGGTGAGCTCGATCTGGTCGAGGCCGCGAAGAAGGCCGGTATCCGCCTGCGTCTCTTCCACGGTCGCGGTGGCACGGTCGGTCGTGGCGGCGGTCCGAGCTACGACGCCATCCTGGCACAACCACCTGGGGCAGTGCAGGGTTCGCTACGCATCACCGAGCAGGGCGAGATCATCGCAGCCAAGTACGCGGAACCGGTTGTGGCCGAACGGAATCTGGAGACGCTTCTGGCAGCAACGATCGAATCGTCGCTGCTCGACGTCGAGGGCCTCGGTGACGAATCGGAGCAGGCGTACCAGAACATGGACGAGGTCGCGGCCCTCGCCCGCGCCGCGTACTCGAAATTGGTGCACGAGACGCCCGGTTTTGTCGAGTACTTCACCACGTCGACTCCGCTGTCGGAGATCGGTGCCCTCAACATCGGCAGTCGCCCCGCCTCGCGCAAGCAGACCGAGAAGATCTCCGATCTCCGCGCGATCCCGTGGGTGCTGTCGTGGACGCAGTCGCGTGTGATGCTGCCGGGGTGGTACGGCACCGGCTCGGCCTTCGAACAGTGGGTCGGCGACGACCCGCAGCGGCTCGAGACACTTCACCGGTACTACGAGAAGTGGCCGTTCTTCCGCACAGTGATGTCGAACATGGCGCAGGTGCTGGCCAAATCGGATATGGGACTCGCGCACCGATACGCGCAACTCGTTCCCGACGAGGAGCTGCGTGACAAGGTGTTCGGCATGATCGTCGACGAGAACGAGCGGACCCTCGCCATGTACGCGAAGATCACCGGAACCGACGATCTCCTCGCCGACAATGCCGCCCTGAAGCGCTCGGTGTACAACCGCTTCCCCTATCTCGAGCCGCTGAATCTGCTGCAGGTCGAATTGCTGCGGAGGTTCCGTGCTGGTGACGACAGTCCGCGAGTTCGACGCGGCATCCAGCTCACGATGAACGGACTCGCCACAGCGCTGCGCAACAGCGGTTAGCGCCTGGCGGCGCGTACCCCGGTCCGGCTCGTGCACAAGCGCGAACGTCGTCGGACGTGTTCGTCCTGTTCGGCGGCGTGGGACGACGCGCGCTCGAGTGCGTGTGCGATCGACTCGAGCGCGTCGTACTGCGACAGCGCCGATGAGATCGCTGCAGCGTGCCGGCGGTAGTCGGTGTCATCGAGCACGTCGGCGACCGCCTCGCGGATCTGTGCGTGGGTCGGGGTCGCGGTGCGAAGGTCGATGCCCGTACCGTGAAACGCGACACGCGCGGCAACCTCGGGTTTGTCCTCGGCGCCCGGGGCGACCACGGCGGGTACGCCGTGTGCGAGCGACAGCATGATCGTGCCGAATCCGCCGTTCGTAACGATCGCCGACGTCGCGGGAAGCAGCTGATCATAGGGGAGGAACTCGGCGGCGCGGCAGTTGTCCGGGAGTGGGCCCAGTGCCTCCACGGGGCGGCCTCCCGTGCTGGCCACGACCGTGACATCCATGTCCGCCAGTGCCATGGCCGTCGGGCGCACGAGCGAGTCGAAATCCGAGTTGGCGACGGTTCCCTGTGTGACGTGGATGATCGGCCGACTCCGATCGAGATCGTCCCACCAGCCGGGCATCGCCGGGGCCGGGATCGATCGGCTCGTGTCGATCGGCCCGACGAAACGTACGTTGGGCAACAGGTCGTCGAGGGGGTACTCGAACTCGCGGGGCCCGAGATGCAGATAGGAATCGAAAGCTGCCGCGACGTCGAGAACGAATGGGAAGTCCAGCGGCACAGGCGAATCGGTCATCTGGCCATACAGACCGAGCGCGTACTGTTGCAGCGATCGGAACAGGACTCTCTGCGCGAAGAAGTTCATCGCCCGGTTACGGAGCATCCCGGCCCGCGACCACGACGGGGCGAATCCCGAGTTGGGAGGTGCGGTGTTGCGACTGAACTGCGCCAACGGGCCGACTCCGACCGCGAGTACGGGCGGCCGCTGTCCACGCTCTCCGACAAGGAGCGGGAGCGCGCCGAGGAAGAAGTTGTCCACCAGGATCGAGTCGAAACGGGTGACGTCGAGAACTGCACGAAGGGCACGCCACTGCTCGGGCATCGGGCGGACGAAGGTCTGGGTCAGTTGGTACCGGGAGAGTGCGATGCCGCGGTAACGCTCCGCGTCGGGCAGATAGCTGTCGAGCTCGCGCTCGTCGAAATCGGCGACGCCCTCAAGCGGAACAGGCTCGGCACCCGCAGCACGGATCGACGGGGAGAACCGTGAACCGGTCAGCATCGTCACCTCGTGGCCGCGTGCGGTCAGGTCACGAGCGACAGCCACGAGCGGTGCCACATGGCCGACGAGGGGAGTGCTGGCGAGTAGATAGTTGCTCATCGTCGGCCTCCGCGGGCTCCGTCGAAATTCACCAGATTCGGATTCTGGCTAATATGAGAAATGTAATCGGACATGAACCGGGGTGCAACAGGTGGCACGCAAATACGAGTCGCAACTGCGCAGTGGTCGCGCCGCAGCCACGCGTGCACACGTACTCGCCGCGGCGCGCGACCTGTTCGGCGAACAGGGGTACACGGCCACGTCGATCAAGGAGATCGCGAGTCGTGCCGGGGTGTCGCTCCACACGGTGCACGCCACGGGCGTGAAGGCCGAACTGATGGCGGCGGTCCTCGAGCGTGAGTTCCTGGGCGTCGAGGGCGAATTGTTCGCCGAACAGGCAGAAGTGCGCGACATCTTCGCCGAACCGGACAACGACGTCGCTCTGTTGCGCTACACGCGATTCCTGGCCGCCGGACACTCGCGTATCGCGCGGCTGTGGCACACAGCTCTGCTCGCGGGTGATGCCGACCCTGCGATCAGGGCTGCGTTGCGCCGTTCCGAGTCAGCCAGGGCTGCGGAGATCGACGTCGGCAGTCACGTGTTCGTGGCGCGCGGCCTTGTGTCAGAGGGGGAGCGAGCTCGATTCGCCGTGATCCTGACCCATCTGACCGATCCGGAATCGTTCCACTACTTCGTGATCCGTAACGGCTGGAGTGCCGAAGACTACGCGCAGTGGCTGCTGACGAGCATCCGATGCCACCTCGACGGTCCTGCGTGATCACCGCGCACGACACTCGAGAGCTTCTGTGACACGTCATCCGCACATTGTTGTGGCACATCAGATGTCAGTCGGGGCGTCGAATCGTCGCGACAGCCGGCGTCCCTGGACATAGCATGGTCATCGATAGTTCCACATGGAAGTACCTTGACCGAAAGGCGGACCACGCGATGCCCATGCCGACCGATGCGCAGATTTTCGAACTCGGTGACTTCACGCTGCAGTCCGGTGTGACGTTGCGCGATGCGAGACTCGCGTACGAGACATTCGGAAAGCTCAACGACGACAAGAGCAACGTGGTCGTCTATCCCACCTGGTACTCGGGATGGCACACCGACAACGAATGGCTGGTGGGCACCGACAAGAAGGCACTCAATCCCGACGAATGGTTCATCGTCATTCCCAACATGCTCGGAAACGGATTGTCGACGTCGCCGTCGAATGCTCAGGTGCCCTACGACCACGCCAGGTTTCCGCTCGTGACTTTCTACGACCAGGTCGAGGCGCAGCATGCGTTGTTGACTGCACTCGGCGTCTCCTCCATCGAGCTGGTCACGGGATGGTCGATGGGCGCGGGCCAGACCTATCAATGGGCGGTGAGCTATCCGGAGATGGTTCAGCGGGCGGCTCCGTTCTGCGGGTCGAGTGTCACCGCGCCGCACAACAAAGTGTTCTTGGAGTCGCTGGAGGTGGCGATGATGGCAGATGCGGCGTGGGCCGACGGTGATTACGATCCGGCGTCGCCGCCGATCAAGGGGCTTCGTGCGTTCGCGCGAATATACGCAGGGTGGGGTTTCTCTCAGGCCTTCTACTGGCAAGAGCAATGGCGCACAATGGGATTCACCTCATTCGACGACTTCGTGCTCGGGTTCTGGGAGGCGTTCTTCCGCGACGGACGCGATCCCAACAACCTGATCTCGATGCTCAGGACCTGGCACGCGGGCGATGTCGGCCAGACACCCGGTTTCGACGGTGACACCCAGGCAGCGCTGCGCTCCATACGATGCCCGGTGCTGGCGATGCCGGCAGAGAAGGACCTGTACTTCCCTCCCGAGGACGAGGTCTGGGCCTCGCAGTTCATCGAGCGCGGCGACGTGACCGTCATCCCCGGCGTGTGGGGTCACTTCGCGGGGGGAGGCGCCAACCCGGTTGACATCGACTTCATCGATGGGAAGCTCGCCGAGTTCCTGTCGAAACCGGGGCTCGCAGATCTGTGATTGCTCGCGGGGATCAGCGAAACCGGACGGGTCACGCCAGGGGGCAGCCTAGACGGAGAGCTTGCCCGCCGCTGCGTCGTCGAGGAACCACACCGTCTCCGACGTCCCATGAGCGCCCGCGCACGGCCAGTCGTCACGCGACGCGCCGGAGTGCGCGGCCGCGACGGCGTCGGCCTTGTCTGGGCCGGATACCAGGAACCACACCTGAGCCGATCGATTCAGGGCGGGGAAGGTCAGCGTGACGCGGCGCGGTGGCGGTTTCGGAGAATCCTCGACCGACACCACCGTGCGCACGTTCTCGGCGGTGGCCGCGGTGTGAGGGAACAGCGAATTGATGTGTCCCTCGCCGCCCATCCCGAGCAGATGGAGGTCGAAGGCGGGGGAGACGCCGTCGTCGGCATTCGCTGCGAGTGTCGCCGCATAGTCCGATGCCGCGGCCTCGATGTCGTCGCCGAAGACCCCGTCGGACGCCGCGACGGGATGCACCCGCGCAGGATCGACGGGTACGTGCGTGAGCAGGGCGTCGAAGGCTTGTCCGACGTTGCGTTCGGGATCGTCGCCGGGGACGAAACGCTCGTCGCCCCAGTAGAAGTCGATCCGCGACCAGTCCAGCCCACTGGTGTCGACGTCGCTTCCTGGTGCGAGCGCACGCAGGATGGCGATTCCGTTGCTGCCCCCGGTCAGCACCACCGATGCGATCCCTCGCTCGCGTTGAGCGCGTGACACGACGTCGACGAAACGCGTTGCCGCTGTCGTCGTGAGCATGTCCGGGTCGTCGAACACGAGTGTCTCGGTTGTCATACCGGCGCTCCCTGGGCTTGGAGTTCGACCGCGCCGCGCAGGGCGAGCTCGTACATCTCGTCGGTGTCGAGCCTGCGTAGCTCCTCGGCGAGACAGATCGGAAGATCGCGATGCATCATCGCGACGCGGCCATCGGGCTTGCCCGGGGCACTCAAGACGGCGTTGCCGTTCTGGTCGATCGACATGACCGTGGTGCCCTCGTCACGGTGTAACCGCACCTCGAAGCTGCCGATGTTGCGTTGCGTCGGTACGCCCAGCGTCGAACGAAGCCATCCCGCAAGCAGATCCACACTCGGCGAGATCGCGGGACCGGTCACCTCTGCCCCGGTGATCGGGGTGTGCGGCGGACGCTCGACGGCGGAGGCCAGCAGTGCACGCCAGCCCGTGATCTGAGTCCACGCGAGGTCGGTGTCGCCCGGGGCGTAGGTCGCCAGTCTGCGCGCGAGCACGGTCTCGGGATTGGCCGACTTCGTCGCGTCGAGAATCCGTCTCCGCCCGATGCGGCCCATCCTGTCCTTGGCGGGATCCTCGGGCGCAGCGCCCGGCCACCATGTGACGATAGGCGTATCGGGGAGCAGGAAGGGCGTCACGACGCTTCGCGGATGGTTGGCCAACTCGCCGTGCAGGGTGAGCAGCACGACCTCCGACGCGCCCGCGTCGCCGCCGACCCGGATCTCAGCGTCGAGCCGGGACTCCTCGTCGCGTGGATCGCACGAGATAACGATCACTCGGCTCGGGTGCTCGCTGCTGGCGCCGACGGCGGCCTCGATGGCTGCCTCGGTCGGTTCGCCGTGTTCGGCGACCACCACAAGGGTGAGCACCCGGCCGAGGCTGATCGCACCCCCGGCCTCGCGGACCATGACGATTTTCTTGGCGACCTCGTTGGTGGTGGTGTCGGGCAGCGTGACGATCATCGGTACCTCCTCGGCGCGTGCAGTGAGCTACGGGGCGGTGACAGGGTCGGCGGTATCAGGGTCGGCGCCACGTTCGCCCGGTCCTGGCCATCATCTCGTCGGCGGAGTCGGGTCCCCAGGTACCCGACTCATAGGTGTCGGGTCGGCCCGCCTGTGCCCAGTGGTCGAGCACGGGATCGAGGATCTTCCACGACAATTCGACCTCGTCGTTCACCGGGAACAGTGACGGCTCGCCGAGCAGGACGTCGAGGATGAGGCGTTCGTACGCCTCCGGCGACGCCTCGGTGAAGGCGGTGCCGTAGCTGAAGTCCATGTTGACGTCGCGGACCTCCATGCTCGACGCGGGGACCTTCGACCCGAATCGCAGGGTGATGCCCTCGTCCGGTTGGACGCGGATGACGAGTGCGTTCTGGGACAACTCCTCGGTCATCGTCTTGTCGAACGGCAGATGCGGCGCGCGCTTGAACACCAGCGCGATCTCGGTGACCCTGCGCCCCAAGCGTTTTCCGGTACGCAGATAGAACGGCACACCGGCCCAACGTCGTGAATCCACCTCGAGCGCGATGGCGGCATACGTCTCGGTGATGGAGTCGGCGCTGAAGCCCTCCTCCTCGAGTAGTCCGGGAACCTTCTGGCTGCCCTGCCAGCCTGGGCCGTACTGGCCGCGCGCGGTGTTCTCGTCGAGCGGAAGGATGTTGCTCGTCGCCGAGAGCACCTTGATCTTCTCCGCCTGTAACTGCTTGGGCTCGAACGAGATCGGCTCTTCCATCGCCACCAACGCCATGAGTTGCAGCAGATGGTTCTGGATCACGTCCCGTGCCGCACCGATCCCGTCGTAGTAGCCTGCGCGGCCGCCGAGCCCGATGTCCTCGGCCATGGTGATCTGCACGTGGTCGACGTAGTGCGAACTCCACAGCGGGTCGAAGAGTTGGTTGGCGAAGCGCAGCGCGAGGATGTTCTGCACCGTCTCCTTGCCGAGATAGTGGTCGATGCGGAACACCGACGACTCCGGGAAGACCGCGTTGACGATGGCGTTGAGTTCCTTGGCCGACTGCAGATCGTGCCCGAAGGGTTTCTCGATCACCACGCGACGCCAGTTGTCGCCTTCCTCGGCGGCCAACCCACTGCGTTCGAGTTGCTCGCAGACCGTGGGGAACGCATTGGGCGGAATCGAGAGATAGAACGCATGGTTGCCGTCCGTGCCGCGTTCCTTGTCGAGCCGCAGGAGCGTCTCGTGAAGGCGGTCGAACGCTGCGTCGTCGTCGAAAGAACCCTGGACGAAACGAAATCCCTCCGACAAACGCTCCCAGACCTCCTCGCGGAAGCCCGTCCTTGCATGCTCGCGAACGGCGTCGTGGACGACTTTCGCGAAATCCTCGTCGTCCCAATCCCGTCGGGCAAAACCGACGAGCGCGAACGACGGCGGCAACAACCCCCGATTGGCGAGGTCGTACACCGCGGGCATCAACTTCTTGCGTGCGAGATCTCCGGTGACGCCGAAGATGACGAGGCTGCACGGGCCTGCGATACGAGGGAGACGTTTGTCACGTGGGTCGCGCAGCGGGTTCTTCCAACCCGCGGTGTCTGCCACCTACGTCAGCTCTTCTTCGCGGCGGATAGCTGCTCCTCGGTTGCGCCGAGGAGACCGGTCCACGCGTCGACGAACTTGGTCACGCCCTCGTCCTCGAGCACCTTGAACACGTCCGAGAAGTCGACGCCGACAGCCGAAATGGCGTCGAAGACCTCACGCGACTCCTTGGCGCGACCCAGGATCGACTTGGTGTCGACCCAGCCGTGGTCGGCAAACGCGTCCATCGTCTTGCCCGGCATGGTGTTCACCGTGTTGGGGGCGACGAGTTCGCTGACGTAAAGCGTGTCGGCGTAGTCGGGGTTCTTGGTACCGGTCGATGCCCAGAGTGCGCGTTGCGGCAACGCGCCCTGCTCCCGCAGAGCGGGGAAGCGGGAATCGATCTCGAACACCTGCTGGTAGGCGTGGTAGGCGATCCGCGCGTTGGCCAGCGCTGCCGAACCCTTGAGCTGCACGGCCTGTGGGGTGCCGATGGCGTCGAGACGCTTGTCCACCTCGGTGTCGACGCGGGAGACGAAGAACGACGCCACGGAGTGGATCTTCGAGATGTCGTGTCCTGCGGCGAGCGCTGCGTCGAGCCCGTTCAGGTAGGCGTCCATGACCTCCTGGTAGCGCTCCACCGAGAAGATCAGGGTGACGTTGACGCTGATGCCCTCGGCGAGGGTGCGGCTGATCGCGGGCAGGCCTTCTTTCGTTGCCGGGATCTTGATCAGCGTGTTGGGACGGTCGACGATCTTCCACAGCTCCACCGCTTGAGCGGCGGTCTTCTCGGTGTCGTGCGCCAGGCGCGGGTCGACCTCGATCGACACCCGACCGTCGAGGCCGTTGGTGCGGTCGAAGACCGGCCGCAGGACGTCGCATGCGTTGCGGACGTCGTCGGTCGTCACTGTGCGCACCGCGCTGTCGACATCGGTGTCACGCGCAGCCAGCTCGTTGATCTGGTCGTCGTATGCGGTGCCCTTGGACAGTGCAGCCTGGAAGATCGACGGGTTGGTCGTCACACCGACCACCGATTTGGTGTCGATGAGTTCCTGGAGCTGTCCCGAGCTGATCAGGTCTCGGGACAGGTCGTCCAGCCACACCGAAACCCCGGCTGCGGACAATTCTGCGAGCTTCTCGTTCTGTGTCACGGTTCTCTCCTCCAACATCACGCTCCTTGTGGGAGCGCCTCTAGTGGGTTGCCTCGGTTGGGATCTCGATGTTGAGTTGTGGATTCGATCGGCGATCAGCCCGCCACAGCGCGGAGAGAGGCCGCAACGACCGCCTCCGCGGTGATGCCGAACTTCTCGTACAGCACCTTGTAGTCGGCGGACGCTCCGTAATGCTCGAGCGACACGATCTGATCGCCGTTGCCCACCCAGCGGTACCACGGCATCGCGATACCCGCCTCGACCGACACCCGCGGTACTGCCGGGGGCAGTACCGAGTCGCGGTAGCCCTGTGGCTGTTCGTCGAACCACTCCATGCTCGGCATGGACACCACGCGGGCCGCGATTCCCTTCTCGGCCAGAGTCTTCTGTGCCTCGACGGCCAACTGCACCTCGGAGCCCGTTCCGATGATGACGACCTGTGGATCGTCGTCAGAGTCACTGAGTACGTACGCTCCGGCGGCGACCCCCTCGGCCGACGTCCCCTCGAGGACCGGAACGTTCTGACGTGTCAGGATCAGGCCGACGGGACGATTGCGGCGCGTCATCAGGTGGGCCCACGCCGCAGCGGTCTCGTTGGCATCGGCGGGGCGCACGACGTCGAGATGGGGGATGGCGCGCAGTGCGGCGAGATGCTCCACCGGTTGGTGGGTGGGGCCGTCCTCGCCGAGACCGATGGAGTCGTGTGTCCACACGTAGATCGGATCGATTTCCATGAGCGAGGCCAGTCGCACCGACGGACGCATGTAGTCGGCGAACTGCAGGAACGTACCGCCGTACGCCCGCGTCGGGCCGTGCAGCACGATGCCGGAGAGGATCGCGCCCATCGCATGCTCGCGGATACCGAAGTGCAGCGTGCGGCCGTACGGGTTGGCCGACCACTTCTTGGTCGAGATCGCGGTGGGACCGAACGAGGCCGCCCCGTCGATCGTGGTGTTGTTCGAACCCGCGAGGTCGGCCGAACCGCCCCACAGCTCCGGGAGGATCCCCCCGAGCGCCGAGAGGACCTTTCCCGACGCCGCGCGGGTCGCGAGGTCCTTGTCGCCGGGAGCCCAGGTCGGCAGGACGTCGCGCCATCCCTCGGGCAGCTCGTGAGCCTGGAGTCGGTCGAAGAGCTTCTTGTTGTCGGGGTTCGAGCTCGCCCAGGCGTCGAACGCCTTCGTCCACGTCTCCTTGGCCTCGACACCCCGCTCGACGAGTTTGCGTGTGTGACCGATGACCTCTTCGGAGACGTCGAAGGTCTTGTCCGGATCGAAGCCGAGAGCTTCCTTCGTCTTGGCGACCTCGTCGGCGCCGAGCGCCGAACCGTGCACGGCACCGGTGTTCATCTTGTCCGGCGCCGGGTAACCGATGATCGTTCGCAGGCAGATGAGCGACGGCTTGTCGGTGACCTTCTTGGCCGCCTCGATCGCGGCCTCGATGGCGACGACGTCCTCGCCGCTCTCGACGGTCTGTACATGCCAGCCGTACGCCTCGTAGCGCAGGGGTGTGTTCTCGCCGAGTGCGATGGTGGTGTCGTCCTCGATCGAGATCTGGTTCTGGTCGTAGAACACGATCAGGTTGCCCAGCGCCTGCGTGCCGGCGAGCGATGATGCCTCGGACGTCACTCCCTCCTCGATGTCGCCGTCGGAGGCGATCACATAGATGAAGTGGTCGAACGGGCTGGCCCCGGGCGCGGCGTCGGGATCGAACAGACCGCGCTCGTAGCGCGAAGCCATGCTCATGCCTACCGCAGACCCGAGACCCTGTCCGAGAGGGCCTGTGGTGATCTCGACGCCCTTGGTGTGCCGGAACTCCGGGTGCCCTGGGGTGAGTGAATCCCAGGTGCGCAGGGCCTCGAGGTCGGAGAGTTCGAGACCGAACCCGCCGAGATAGAGCTGGATGTAGAGAGTCAGACTCGAGTGCCCGCAGGAGAGGACGAAGCGGTCGCGGCCGACCCAGGTGGTGTCGACGGGGTCGTGGCGCATGACGCGCTGGAACAACGTGTACGCGAGCGGCGCCAAACTCATCGCGGTGCCGGGGTGCCCGTTGCCGACCTTCTGCACGGCGTCGGCGGCGAGTACTCGGGCGGTGTTGACCGCGCGTGTGTCCACGTCGGACCAGTCGTCTGGGTAAGCCGCCGTGGTGCGTTCGCGGATCTCGTCGGTGTCAGCCACGTGTGCCGTCTCCTGTGCGTGTTGGTGTGCCTGCGTGATACGTGTCGTGCTGGGTCGTCAGCCGTCGAGCGCGCGTACTCATGCGCGATCTGTCTGCGCGCTGCCGCAGGGCCGTCCGGCCCACGATGTCCAGAGTAATCCGCCTACGCCACTCTGTGGTGCGGTGGCTCGTAACGATCTGTGGGTGGCCCCCGTCGTCGCAGGTTGACCGCGACGCAGAGCCTCAATTCTTCGATCGAATACCCCAGCGTCTACCATGCTGAGTAGTAGTCGGAGATGCCCGCGAACCGAATCATCGGTGGGGTAGGGGAGTTGACGTGAGGATCG
Source organism: Gordonia otitidis NBRC 100426 (assembly GCF_000248075.1). Taxonomy (GTDB): domain Bacteria; phylum Actinomycetota; class Actinomycetes; order Mycobacteriales; family Mycobacteriaceae; genus Gordonia; species Gordonia otitidis. The sequence continues at coordinate 12,372 of NZ_BAFB01000149.1, forward strand.
GTGAGCGTGTGAGCGGAGATGGTTCCGCCACTTCTCGCAGCACGTCCGAGGTGGATTCTGACCGGCAGGTCAGCGAGTCGATCACAACCGCCGACACACGTGTCGTGGCCCGCATACGCGGACTGGTCATGGCCTACGTCGCACTCACCAAACCGCGCGTCATCGAACTGCTGCTGGTGGCGACGATCCCGGTGATGCTGCAGGCGGACCGAGGTCACGTCGACCTTGCGATCATCGCTTTCACGCTTCTCGGCGGCTGGTTGGGCGCGGCGAGTGCCAACACGCTCAACATGGTCGTCGACGCCGACATCGACAAGAAGATGCGGCGTACCGCCAAGCGTCCGCTTGCTCGGCACGCGGTCACGAGGACCAACGCGCTGATCTTCGGCCTGTTGCTGTGGGTCGCGTCGTTCGCGGTGCTCTGGTGGGCGGCGAATCTGCTCAGCGCGTTGCTGGTGTCGGCGACGATTGTCTTCTACGTCGGCGTCTACACGATGATCCTCAAGCGCCGCACCTGGCAGAACGTGGTGTGGGGCGGCGCAGCGGGTTGCATGCCGACGCTCGTCGGATGGGCCGCCGTGACAGGCTCGCTGAGCTGGCAGCCGATCGTGATGTTCGGCGTGATCTTCTTCTGGACGCCGCCGCACACGTGGGCGCTGGCCATGCGCTACCGCGAGGACTACAAGGCCGCGGGCGTGCCGATGCTTCCGGTGATCGCGACGGAGGAGCGGGTCACCCGGCAGATCCTCGTCTACACGTGGTTGACCGTCATCTGCTCGTTCCTGCTGATCGGTGCCGCGAGCTGGATCTATGCGGCTGTTGCGGTGCTGGCCGGGGTGTGGTTCCTCAACCGCGTGCACAAGCTCTACCGTGACACCCGACGAGGTGTCGAGGTGACCCCCCTGAAGGTGTTCTTGCAGTCGAACGAGTATCTCGCGGCTCTGTTCTGCGGACTCGCGATCGACGCGGTGGTCAACCTACCCACCATCGCCAGCTACTTCTGAGGCCGCCGGGCCACTCCGCTTTCAGGGAGTGAGTGCGGTCGCTCCCGTGGTCGTCCGGTTCTCCAGGTCGGCTTGTGCGGTCGCCGCGTCTGCGAGCCTGTACTGCTGACCCACACGCGCGTCCAGGCCGTCGAGAACAGCGTCGAAATACTCTGCCGATCGCCAGCGCAGCTCGTCGGTGTCGGCGATGAAGTGGCCGAGCGTCGGACGTGTCACCGACAGCGAGCCGGCCGGATTCAGCCGCTGGATATCGAAGGGTGGCACCGGCCCGCTCGCGGCACCGAATACGACGACGATGCCGCGGACGGCCGTCGAGGCGAGTGATTGTTCGAAGGTGTCGGCGCCCACTCCGTCGTAGACGACTGGGACACCGTTGCCATCGGTGAGATCGCGCACCTGCGCAACCAGGTCGTCGCCGTACCTGAGCACGTGTGCTGCCCCCGCGGACCGGGACAGTTCTTCCTTCTCGTCTGTGGAGACCGTGGTGATCACCGTGATGCCGCGCCGCGCGGCGAGCTGCGTCAGGATCAGTCCGACACCGCCGGCGCCCGCGTGGAGCAGGATCGTGTCACCCGCAGCCGGGTGTGCGCTGCCGTTGAGCAGGTAGTGGGCGGTCAGGCCGCGTAGCATCGTCGCGCCGGCCACGACGTCGGGGACGCCGTCGGGCACCGGGATGGCGCGGGCGGCGCGGACCGCGACGAGTTCGGCGTAGGAGCCGGGTGCGTCGACCCACGCTATTCGTTGTCCCGGCTGGAGGTCGGTGACCTCGCTGCCGACCGCAACGATCTCGCCGGTGCCCTCGGTACCGGGCACATACGGCGGCGTCGACGGGTACATGCCGCGCCGCAGGTATGTGTCGATGAAGTTCACGCCGATGGCCGAGGTCCGGGCGATCACCTCGTCCGGGGCGGGGATCGGATCGTCGACCGTTCCGTAGTTGAGCACCTCGGGGCCGCCGTGATGGGTCACCTGAATCGCGCGCATGCCTCGTTTGTACACGGTGCCCACCGCGTCGCTACGCAGTGGCGGATGACACCGCGCGGAGGACGACTCCTACCCGTCGGCCTCGCTGGTCGCATTCCTGGTCTCAACGACCGGCGGGTCCACCGACCACGGGAAGTTGATCCACTTGTCGGTGGTGCGCCAGCAGTAGTCGGGAGTCGTGATCGTGTGGGGTTTCTGGTAGATCACGGCATTGCGGACCTCGGCCACGCGCCCCTGCTGCTCGCAGAAATCGTCGACGAGCTTGAGTGTCTTGCCCGTGTCGGCGACGTCGTCGACGACGAGGACACGTTGATCGTGCAACCCGCTGCTCTCCAGCAGTGAGGGCAGCATCACCGGTTCGGACAGTGTCTCGCCGATGCCGGTGTAGAACTCGACATTCAGCGACAGCATGAGTTTGCAGTCGAGGGCGTAGGCCATTGCTCCCGCCGGGATGAGACCGCCGCGGGCGATTCCGATGATGATGTCGGGGACGTATTTGTCATCGGCGACCATCTGTGCCAGTTCCCGGCAGGCGACACCGTTCAATTCCCAGGTGAGGATTTCGCGCTCCTGCGCGGAGGGTTCCATACCCGCCAACTCTGCCAAGTCCGCGGCCCCTGCACATCTCGAACCGTGACTGTTCGGTTCGCGGTGCCGGTCAGATCGACGTCGATCCGGTCGCTCCTGTCGCTACGCCGCGGCGAGACCGAGGGCTCGGGTCGGTATGCTCTACAGACCATGAGCGACGAGCAGACGACCAAGACCACCAACACCGCTTCGCGTGCGAAGGCACCTGCCGGCGTCGTCGAATCGATCAAGAAATTCGTGGCCGCCGAGGGCGGCGCTGCGACAGCCGTGCTGCAGCCGATCGGGGCCGCGGGTGTACGCATAACCCTCGTCGGTGACTCCAACGGCTACCTCGGCGACCGCGTCGTCGACGATGTCGCGACCGCGCATGCTGTCGTCGACGCCGTACCCGGCCTCAAGATCGGGGAGTGGGATCGAGACCTGACGTCGAAGGCGACGGTGTCACCCGAGCACTACCGCAAGATGGCCGGCTGGGTCGCGCACTCCGAGCACTTCCCGAAGGCGCGCAACAGCGCGATCATCTGACCGGTTCGGTCCTCGCGGCGTCTGCTCCGGGGGTGACTGTTCCCGAGGTGACGTCGGCGGGAGCACGCTGATCTCGCCCGAACCACAGCACGAGCCAGGTGGCGCCGATCATCAGGAGTCCGCTGCCGAGCATGTGGGCGATCACCAGAGCCATCGGGAGGTTCGTGGCGTACTGGATGCCGCCGATGATCCCCTGCAGGGCCAGCAGCGCGACGTAGGTGAACGCGGCGCGCGTTTGTGGCATGCGGAGAACGCGTGTGGTCACCGCGACTGCCAGCGCCAATCCCACGAGCACGAACACGAAGTCGGCGTGGAGCTGTGTCATCGCGCCGGGATCCAGTCCGTTGCGCGGGGCATCGGCGTCGCCTGCGTGAGGCCCTGATCCGGTGACCACGGTTCCGATGTAGATGGTTGCCCAGGTGAACAGGTAGATCAACCACGAGAGCGCATTGCCCAGGCGCGCGGCCACGGTGTTGGTGGCCCGCTGCCGGACCCGCGTGGATGTGCGGAACACGAGCACCGTCGCCGCGGATACGAGCGCCATCGACAACACGAAGTGCAGCGAGACGACCCACGGATTAAGGTCGGTGAGCACGGAGATTCCGCCGATGACCGCTTGGAACGGGATTCCGAGCGCGATGAGCGTGGCCAACCAGCGGTCGCCGCGGGTGGAGTCGCGGTGACGGAACACCGCGAGCCACGTCCCGATGGCAACGACCACCAGCACCCACGTCAGCATCCTGTTGCCGAATTCGATGGCTCCGTGCATGCCGAGGGCCTGATGGGGCACGAAGGAGCCGTCGGTGCACTGCGGCCAGGTGGGGCAGCCGAGTCCTGAACCGGTGAGTCGCACCGCGCCGCCGGTGACGACAATGCCGACGTTGACCACCAACTGAGCGATGGCCCATCCGTGGACGAATCGCGCGGAGGGGTCGCCGAATCCGGGTATGCGCCCGAACCAGCCCGCTCGCGACGCGGCGTCGGGCCTCGCGGTGTCGGGGGACTCCGCAGCCTTCTCGGTGCGCGTGTCTGACGTCGTCATTGGAATCGGAACCACCTCACTGCCAGCGCTGAGCCGATCACGGCCCAGGCCAGCAAAACCACCACGCCGAAGACGTCTACGCGTCCGTCGGCGGCTTGCTGTAGTGCTTCGGTCAGCGCGCCGGACGGCACGATACGTGCCACCCACCACACCCCGTCGGGGATCCGCGAACCCATGACGACCAGGCTGCCGACACCGACCATGGCGAACCAGAGAAGGTTCGCCAGCGCCAGGACCACTTCTGCCTTGAGAGTGCCGCCCAGCAGGAGACCGAGCGCACAGAACGCAGCCGTGCCGAGCGCGACGACCACAGCGCCGATCAACAGACCGACCGGCTCCGGCCGCCAACCGAACGCGACGCCGATCGCGCCGAGCAGGATCGCCTGGGCGATGACGACGATCACGACGGCCAATGCCTTGCCCGTGATGATCCCCCAACGCGGAATCGGTGTTGCGCCAAGGCGTTTCAAAGCGCCGTACCGTCTGTCGAATCCCACCGCGATCGCCTGGCCCGTGAAGGCCGTCGACATGACCGCGACCGTCAGGATGGCGGGCACGAACGTCGCCGCGCGCTCGGCGTTGGTCGTGCCCAGGTCGGTGTCGAGCGGGAGTAGACACAATCCGATCAGCAGGGTGATGGGAATGAACATGGTCAGCAGCAGCTGTTCGCCGTTGCGGAGCAGAAGCGTCAGTTCCAGGCGCGTCTGGGCGGCGAGCATCGCCGACAGCGACGCCGGTTTCGGTCGCGGCGCGAAGGTCCCCGGCGGGAACTGCGAGGTCGACGGTCGGGCGGTGGTCATCGACGCAACTCCCGTCCGGTCAGGTCGAGGAAGACGTCCTCGAGGCTGCGCGTCTCCACTCGCAGGTCGGTTGCGAGGACATTGATCTTGGCGCACCAGGCAGTGACCGTCGCGAGCACCTGCGGTGTGACGTCCCCACTGACCAGATAGTTTCCGGGGACCGGCTCGGTGCACCGGTAGTCCTCCGGCAGGGCGAGTTCGAGCATCGTCATGTCGAGGCCGCGCGGAGCCGTGAAGCGCAGTTCGTTCTCCGCGCCCCGGCTCGTGAGTTCCGCAGGCGTGCCGTCGGCGACGACGCTGCCGTGGTCGATGATCACCACGTGATCGGCGAGTTCTTCTGCCTCGTCCATGAGGTGTGTGGTCAACAACACCGACACACCGTCGCCGCGCAGCCGGTCGATGATCTCCCAGACGACCAGCCGCGCCTGTGCGTCGAGTCCGGCAGTCGGTTCGTCGAGAAAGACCAGCTCGGGCCGGCCCACGATGGCGCAGGCGAGCGACAACCGCTGCTGCTGGCCGCCGGAGAGACGACGGAACGGCGTGCGAGCCGCCGAGGTCAGGCCGAGGGCGTCGAGCAACCACTCGGGGTCGATGGGATCGGCCGAGTAGGCCGCGCAGAGGCGAAGCATCTCCTCGGCGCGGGCGCCCGGATATGCGCCACCACCCTGCAACATCACCCCGATACGTGTGCGCAGTCTGTCGTTGTCGTGCCACGGGTCGAGTCCGAGAACCGACACCTGTCCCTCGTCGGCGTGTTGGAAACCCTCACAGATCTCCACCGTCGTGGTCTTGCCCGCACCGTTGGGGCCGAGGAGTGCGAGGACCGTCCCGGTGTCCAGGTCCAGATCCAGATGGTCCACCGCGGTGCGATCATCGAATCGCTTCACCAACCCCCGCACGCTGAGCGCGGTATCGGGTCTCGTGGACGTGGCCGAGGAAACGGGTCCGTGAGCATGACGATCGGTCATCGGATCGTCTGCCGGAGATGGTGAGGGTGAAGCCGTGCTGCGCACACGCCAAGACTATGCGGTGAGGGGCGCAGGAGAGAAAACGCCATCAGGCCGACGCCGCAGTCACGACTGCGCCTCGGAGGTCGACCGACGACGTCTGTGCCGGGTGAACGGCAGATCCTCGAAGAACAGGGCCGTCAGAACCGCGACCATGATCACACCGGCCAGCAGTCCCTGCGCGAGAACCACACCACTCGTGTTGGAGCTCGTCGGCATGACCACGATCGCAATGATCGCCGACGCCGCGATGCTGAGTACGCGAAACCAGGGGCCGGTAGCCCATGCGGCGAGCGGGATCACGGCCCACAGCAGGTACCAGGCCTGCACGAACGGGAAGAACACGACCACGGTCGCCATCGCGATCCCGAGGCCGCCCAGCGGATGCAGTCGACCCGCGAGGGTGGCGAGCAACCACCTGACCACGAAGATCGCGGCGATCAGTTGCCCGATCGGACGGGCGACGTCGAGGATGGCCTGGGTCTGATCACCGAGGCCGAGCCACACACCGACCCTGCCCGTACTCACCGACATCAGTGTCGGCATCGACATCCATGACCGGACGATCTCGCCCGTCGACAGAGTTGTCGTCCATCCGAAACCGAGTCCGGTGCCCACGCAGATCCCCACCACCACTATGGCGAGAATCACGAACAGACATCCGGCCGACGCGGCGAGGGCACGCACGGACTCACGAGAGCGCGACCACCAACTGCTGATCGGAGCGTGTCGCAGCGCGGGGAGCGTGGCGCCCCAGCGCCGCGCGAGAGCGACACCCACGAAGCCGAGGGCGAGCATCGATGTGACTTTCACCATGGACGACGCCGTGATCACAGCCGTACCCGCGATGAGCAGCCAACCTGCCCGACTCGGCCAGAATCCGGAACCGCGGAGGCGGTCGGCGCTGTAGATACCCGCGAAACACAACTCGAGTCCGACGAGCATGAGGCCGAGCATCAGCGCCTCGTTGTGGATACCTCCGACGAGATGGAGGATGACGAGCGGATTCATCGCGCCCAGCCACAGTGCGGCCACTCCCGACACCCCACAGCGTCGCGCGAGGCGGGGGAGAGCCCACACGATGAACGCGACGCCGAGCAGTGCTACGAGTCGATGCAGGAAGATCGCCGTCGTGATGTTGTCGCCGGTGACCTTGGTGATGCCTTCGCCGATCCAGATGAACAGGGGCCCGTAGGGGGCCGGGGTGTCGCGCCAGAGGTTGGGTACCGATCGCGTCAGGACATCGTCGACGCCGAGTCCCCGCACGGGACTGATGACGTACGGATCCATGCCGCGCTCGGCGATCGCGCTCTGCGCGAGATAGGAGTAGATGTCCTTGCTGAGCAGCGGTGGAGCCACGAGTATGGGCGAGATCCACAGCAGCAACGTGCTGTCGGCCTGACGTCGTGTCATCCGTCGTTGTGGACTCCGGCGTTCGAGAACCTCCACGCTGAACCGGCCGACGGCGAAGCGTCCGATCATCAGCCACGCCACGACGAGCATCAGCGTGCCGCCGATCGACATCGTCAGAGCCGTACTCCACATGCGTGACGGCAGCGACAACAGACGCATTCCGGCGACGGGATTCTGCAGCACCGGGATCTGGCCGGTACCGAGTGACCCGATCAGCAGCAGGACCGAACCGGTGGCGCCGAATATCTTGATCCGGAACAGTCGCCGGTTCTCTTCCGCGTTGAGCGGGCCGACCTCCTGTTCGGTGTCGTGCAGTGTCGCCACCGACCGGCCGTAGTCGCCCGGGGTGTCGGAATCCGTGTCCGCTCGCTGCAGCGACGTCTGCAGACCGAGGTAGGTCGCAGCGCGACGCACGACACTGGTTTCTGGCACACGACGACTGTAATGGGTGGCGAGTAGGTGCCCCTCGACGCCGCACCCGACGACTTCGCGGCAATCTCTTAGGCCACCCTTGCTGGAAGCCGGGAAGTAATTACGTCACACTGGCGTTGTGAAAACCATGCGGAGTGATGCTGTGCTGTCTGTCGACAGCGCCCGTCCCGGTGTGGTGGCCGATTCAGGAGCCATGCACACCGACGGGCAGACGCGTGCCGCGGTGGTGTCGTTGCTCGTCGAGGACGGGCCGCTGACCGCGGGCGAAATCGCCGAGCGACTGGGCATCAGTGCCGCGGGCGTTCGTCGACACCTTGACGCGCTCGTCGATGCCGGCGATGCCGAACATGCCTCGCCCGGGTTCGGACGTGGCGGTGAACGTGGTCGGGGCAGACCCGCCAAGTGGTTTCAACTGACGGCCTCCGGCCGTGGGAAGCTTCGGCACGCCTACGACGACCTCGCGCGCGCTGCGATGCGCAAGCTGCGCGACATCGCCGGTGAGGACGCGATAGGAGACTTCGCCCGCGATCGGATCGAGGGCATCGTCGACAGCGTCCGCCCGGTCTCTGAATCCGGTTCGGTCTCGGAGACGGTCGAAGAGATCGCCGACGCGCTCACCAGCGCTGGGTACGCGGCCAACACACGGTTGGTCGGTTCCGGCGTCCAGATCTGCCAGCACCACTGTCCCGTGGCACATGTCGCGGCAGAGTTCCCCGAACTCTGTGAGGCAGAAACGGCGGCGTTCACCGAGCTCCTCGGTACGCACGTACAACGTCTCGCGACGATCGCCAACGGTGATTGCGCGTGTACAACGCATGTCCCCCTGATGATCGGCGACATCCAGCCCACCCCCGCCGTCGATCCCACGCAGACGAGTCGAAAGGCCTCGCGATGACAGTTACAGATGGACAGGCTCCACTGACGCAAGAGGAGACCATCGCCTCACTCGGTACCTACGGGTACGGGTGGGCTGATTCCGACGTCGCAGGAGCGAGTGCGCAGCGCGGACTCTCCGACGCCGTCGTCGCCGACATCTCGTCGAAGAAGAGCGAGCCCGAGTGGATGCTGGAGAACCGTCTCAAGGCGCTGCGCATCTTCGACCGCAAGCCGATGCCGCACTGGGGCGCCGATCTCGACGGTATCGACTTCGACAACATCAAGTACTTCGTGCGCTCGACCGAGAAGCAGGCAGCTTCCTGGGACGACCTGCCCGAGGACATCAAGAACACCTACGACAAGCTGGGCATCCCCGAGGCGGAGAAGCAGCGGCTGGTCGCCGGCGTCGCAGCGCAGTACGAGTCCGAGGTGGTCTATCACCAGATCCGCGAGGATCTCGAGGCGCAGGGCGTCATCTTCCTCGACACCGACACCGGACTGAAGGAGCACCCCGAGCTGTTCAAGGAGTACTTCGGTTCGGTCATTCCGGCTGGTGACAACAAGTTCTCCGCGCTCAACACCGCTGTCTGGTCGGGTGGATCGTTCATCTACGTCCCGCCTGGCGTCCACGTAGACATCCCGCTGCAGGCGTACTTCCGCATCAACACCGAGAACATGGGCCAGTTCGAGCGGACTCTCATCATCGTCGACGAGGGCGCATATGTGCACTACGTCGAGGGATGTACCGCACCGATCTACAAGACCGACTCGCTGCACTCCGCGGTCGTCGAGATCATCGTGAAGAAGGGCGGCCGTTGCCGCTACACCACCATCCAGAACTGGTCGAACAACGTCTACAACCTCGTCACCAAGCGTGCCAAGGCGGAGGCGGGGGCCACGATGGAGTGGATCGACGGCAACATCGGCTCCAAGGTCACCATGAAGTACCCGGCCGTGTGGCTGACCGGCGAGCACGCCAAGGGTGAGGTTCTCTCGGTGGCGTTCGCGGGCGAGGGCCAGCATCAGGACACCGGTTCGAAGATGGTCCACCTCGCGCCGCACACCTCGAGCAACATCATCTCGAAGTCGGTGGCCCGCGGCGGTGGTCGCGCGTCGTACCGCGGACTGATCAAGGTGAACAACGGCGCCCACGGCAGTCGATCGACGGTCAAGTGCGACGCTCTCCTGGTCGACACGATCAGCCGCAGCGACACCTATCCGTACGTCGACATCCGCGAGGACGACGTGACCATGGGTCACGAGGCCACCGTGTCGAAGGTCAGTGACGATCAGCTCTTCTACCTGATGAGCCGAGGGCTGACCGAGGACGAGGCGATGGCCATGGTCGTGCGCGGCTTCGTCGAACCCATCGCCAAGGAACTGCCGATGGAGTACGCGCTCGAGCTCAACCGCCTCATCGAACTGCAGATGGAAGGAGCCGTCGGCTGATGGCTGACCCCACGATCCCAGTCACCGTGCCGGGTAACACCGCCGCGCCCGCCAACCGCGGCGAAGCCGCCCCTGTCAACCGCGGCGAAGCCGCCCCTGTCAACAAGGGCGAACTGTTCACGTCGTTCGACGTCGAAGCGTTCGAGGTGCCGAGCTCACGTGAGGAAGCCTGGCGTTTCACGCCGTTCCGACGTCTGCGCGGACTGCACGACGGCAGTGCCAAGGCCGACGGTCGCGCGACCGTCGAGGTGACGGGTACCGCGGAGGGCGTGACCGTGGAGACGGTCGGTCGCGACGACAAGCGCCTCGGACAGGGCGGTGTCCCGTTCGATCGCATTGCCGCGCAGGCGTATTCATCGTTCGACGAGGCGACGGTGCTCACGGTCGGCCGTGAGGTCGAGCTCAGTGAGCCCGTGGTCATCACACTCGAGGGCCCCGGCGTGGATTCCACGGCATTCGGGCACGTGCAGATCCACCTCGAGCCGTTCGCGCGCGCCGTCGTCGTCTTCGATCAGAAGGGCAGCGGAACCTACGCCGAGAACGTCGAGTTCATCGTCGACGACCAGGCGGCACTGACCGTGGTGAACGTCCACGACTGGGCCGACGATGCAGTTCACGTCGCCGCGCACCACATCAAGGTGGGCCGCGACGCCGTGCTCCGGCACTTCGCGATCAGCCTTGGTGGCGACCTGGTCCGGCTGTCCCCGCTCGTGCGCTACGCGGCGCCGGGAGGCGACGTCGAGCTGTGGGGTCTCTACTTCGCCGACGCCGGACAGCATCTCGAGCAGCGTCTGCTCATCGATCACAATCAGCCGAACTGCCGCTCCAACGTGGTGTACAAGGGTGCACTGCAAGGCGATCCGTCGGGTGACCGCAGTAGGGAAGCCCACACGGTCTGGATCGGCGACGTGTTGATCCGACCCGAAGCCGAGGGCACCGACACCTTCGAGCTCAACCGCAACCTGGTGTTGACCGACAACGCCCGCGCCGACTCGGTGCCGAACCTCGAGATCGAGACCGGCGAGATCGTCGGTGCGGGCCACGCCAGCGCCACCGGCCGTTTCGACGACGAGCAGCTGTTCTACCTGCAGGCGCGCGGTATCCCCGAGGATCAGGCACGACGCCTCGTCATCCGCGGATTCTTCGGCGAAGTGATTGCCAGGATCACGGTGCCCGAGCTGCGCGAACGTCTGGCCGCCGCCATCGAACACGAACTCGAGATCTCCGGCGCCTGACCGCTCGTCGGTCGCACCGATCCAGACACTCCCGCTGATCTGACCCGCCCCCGCTGATCTGACTCCGACCCCGCTGATCTGACTCCGACCCTGCTGATCGAGCTTGTCGAGATCACCAGCCCAGAAAGAAAGCACCATGAGCACACTCGAAATCCGCGATCTGCACGTCGACGTCGCGCAGTCCGACACCGACGCCGAACCGATCCACATCCTCAAAGGCGTTGACCTGACGGTGAAGTCGGGGGAGACCCACGCACTGATGGGCCCCAACGGTTCCGGCAAGTCGACGCTGTCGTATGCGATCGCCGGTCATCCCAAGTACACGGTGACCAGCGGCTCCATCACGCTCGACGGGGAGGACGTCCTCGAGATGAGCGTCGACGAGCGCGCTCGTGCGGGACTGTTCCTCGCGATGCAGTACCCGGTCGAGGTTCCCGGTGTCTCGATGTCGAACTTTCTGCGTACCGCAGCGACCGCGGTGCGCGGTGAGGCTCCCAAGCTGCGCCACTGGGTCAAGGAGACCAAGGAGGCGATGACCGCTCTCGACATCGATCCGTCGTTCGCCGAACGTTCGGTCAACGAAGGCTTCTCCGGTGGCGAGAAGAAGCGTCACGAGATCCTCCAGCTCGATCTGCTCAAGCCGAAGTTCGCGATCCTCGACGAGACCGACTCCGGCCTCGACGTCGACGCCCTGCGCGTCGTGAGTGAGGGTGTCAACCGCTACAAGGCGGAGGAGAACGGCGGGATTCTGCTGATCACCCACTACACACGGATCCTGCGCTACATCCAGCCGGATTTCGTGCACGTGTTCGTCAACGGACGCGTCGTCGAATCGGGCGGTCCCGAATTGGCGGACGAGCTCGAAGAGAACGGTTACGTCCGCTTCACGACGGCTGCCGCGGCGGGCTGAGCCATGTCGACCGAGACCGTGGCCGCACAGGCTCCGACGCTCGACGTCGACGCC
>NZ_BAFB01000148.1 GCF_000248075.1 Gordonia otitidis NBRC 100426
CGCCATCGCGGCGGTTCCGATCAGGATGCCGTCGAGGGGCATCGACGGGTATCCGTGCCGCGTCGCCCACGTGCCGGTCAGATACTCGCTGGCGCGCTCCGGCGTGCCGATTCCGCCACCGACGCAGATGACGACGTTGTCACGGACGCGAAGCTCCGCGTAGGTCGAGAGCAGCAGGTCGTCGAGGTCTTCCCACGAATGGTGACCACCCGCGCGCCCACCTTCGATCTGCACGATGACCGGATGCTGCGGGACCTCGGCAGCGATGCGGATCACCGACCGGATCTGCTCGACGGTGCCCGGCTTGAAGGCCACGAAACGCAGTCCCGCGTCGACGAACTCGTCGACCATGGCCACAGCGTCCTCGAGTTCGGGGATACCCGCCGAAACGATCACACCATCGATCGGAGCTCCCTGCGCGCGTGCCTTCTGCACCAGACGCTTGCCGCCGAGCTGCAGTTTCCACAGGTACGGATCGAGGAACAGTGCGTTGAACTGCGCTTCACGGCCCGGCTCGAGCAGGTCGCTCAGCGTGGCCACGTTGCGCGCGAAGATCTCCTCGGTGACCTGGCCACCACCGGCGAGTTCTGCCCAGTGCCCCGCATTCGCGGCAGCAGCGACGATCGCAGGGTCGACGGTGGTCGGAGTCATGCCCGCCAGAAGCATCGGAGAGCGTCCGGTGAGACGGGTGAACGCCGTCTGCACGACGCGACGTCCGTCGGGAAGAACAGCCAGCGTCGGGGCGAAGTCGGACCAGCGGCGCGCGACCTCGGGAATCCCACCGGGGCTGAAGAGATTTCGCTGTCCGCCGCGCAACGCGGTCGAGACCAGGCCGACACCCTGCCCGCGCACGAGCGGCGCGGTCAGTCGGGTTGCGAGATCACTCGGGCCGAAATCGAGGATCCACGCGGCACCCTCGGCGATCACGCCGTCGATGGCGGCAACCCAGTCGACGGGCGCGACGAGTATCGACTCGGCGTGCCGCGCTGCGAGTTCGGCGTCGATGCCACACTCCTGCGCCCACTCGCGCACCTGGGCCACCGCGTCGGCCATACCCGGGTGATGGAACGCGATGCTGACCGACAGTTCGTCGAGGATCGGCGCGAACGGGGCGCCGCCGGTGACCTTGCGCTTGCGCTCGTCGGCCTCAGCTGCCGCAATGCGTTCGCATTCCGCGGCGAATGCCGCGAGATGTCTTGGTGCTCCGGACAATACGACAGAACGTCGGTTGTTGCGGATCGCGATGACGGGCGCAGTGGCCAACTCGGCCTCGGGTAGTTGCTCGCGGTAGGCCTTCA
>NZ_BAFB01000147.1 GCF_000248075.1 Gordonia otitidis NBRC 100426
CGGAACTCACCAAGTTCCTTCCTGAGCTAGAACAGCTTGTCTCGACCGACGCGACGAGCAATGATACGCGGCAGCTTCGTGAAGATCTCACCGAGTCCTTCCGGCCTTACCTCGGCATGGATGCGGATCGAATCCTTGCGGGAAAGACCGTGGCAGACTTGGAATCGCCAGCGTTTGCCAAAACTGCAAATGCTGACGAGGCGCTCGCCGCGATCCACAAGCTGCTGACGCTTGAGTCCATGCTCCCGGGGCAGCTCCACAGGCTCGCCGTGTCGGGAGCGCTCCGAGACTGGCTTAGGGTGCTGGCGCGGTAGACGCGCAAGACGCTGCGCTGGGAAACGGGGTCGCCTCCTTCATGCTTACCGCTCAAGCTGACACGAGCGCCGGCACTCGTTCCCGGTGGGCGGCGGCAACAAATACGAGACAGCGCTCGAGGTCGTCACCGGGCAGCGTCTTTGATCCACATCTACGTGGCTACTTCAGCTCTTTTAAGTGGAAGAGTAGCGAACTTCGCACCGGGCCTATCCTCGCTCTGACGCCCGTTTCGAACAGTATGTCCGACTCGTGTGATACACCTCATTGAGCTCTCAATGAAGGTGGACAGTGAAGCGCACGAGAAGTACCCAGATCCTCGACCAACTCGCGAAAATACTGGCCGACGGCCCCGTCGCAGACAGCGTCGTCGTGGCAGAACTCGGTCGCCGCGGATTGCGGTGTACCAGCGGCGAGCTGTTCCTGCTGTGCAACGACCGCCCTGTTGCCCAGTTCGACCAGACAACCTCCGAGTGGATGCTGTCGGGCACCCGAGTAATCGACGACCAGGCCAAGCCGCGCAGTGGATACCGCATCGGCAAGCGCGGAACCCCCGCGATGAAGACGGAGGTCGCGGAGCTCAGACGGCAAGCCGGGCTCAATGCGCCGACGCGACCCGCGGCGAAGACCTATCCACTGCACCCGCAGTGGAACGAACTCGGACAGCATGCGGCCGACGCGATCGCGGCTGAGATCACCGCCTCCGTGAAGCAGGTAGCTGAGAAGACAATCCGACTGAACAACGGCCAACGCCATCAGGCGACGGACATCCACGATCTCATGGTTTTCGAGATGGAAGAAGATACCGAGGTTCGCGAGGGAACTGAGGCCACGCTAGTCCTCGGCTACGGAGGAGCTGCAACTACACATCCCGTCGAAGTGGTCAGCCGCTTCGGAACCCGGCTCACGTTAGTAGTTCCAAACGACCTTCCTGACACCGCGCGAGGGCAGCTACGTATCGACCTGACCTGGCTCTTACGGTCGCAACGGCGACGACTCATGTCGATACTCGATAGCCCAGATGGTTTCAACACCAGTGCCGCACTCGCTGTCGCGATGCGCAGCGATGAGCCCGCGCGTCACTTCCCCAACCGCGAGCCGGACAGTCACCTGAACCCTGAGCAGAACGATGCCGTTCGACTCGGGCTCTCTCACGGTCTCACCTGGCTGTGGGGGCCACCCGGTACCGGCAAGACCACCACACTGTCAGTTCTCGTCCGTGAGCTGTTGGCAGCGGGCAAGCGAGTCTTGGTGACTGGCCCTACGAATACTGCAATTGACGTTGCGCTCTCCGGAATTTTGAAGCAGTGCCCCAGCGTGGCCCCCGGTGGGATAGTTCGCGTTGGCAGGCCAGTCGACATGTTACTTGCCGACAATCCGCATCCTGTGCTCGTCGACGAAGTCGCCGCAACCCGTGGTGAGCGGATCGCTCGGCGGTCCGTTGAGCTGATGCACCGCAAAGCGACACTTACCGAACGTCTGCATGCGCAGTCGTTGAGCAGCGAGCCGACGATGTCGGATGCCGAGCAGCTACACGTGCACAAGCAGATCGCGGAAGCTTCGGAGTTGATCAAGCAACTTGACGAAGCGCTTCGTGATATCCGACTGCAAGTCGTATGTGACGCACAGTTGGTCGCGGCGACAGCACACCAGTGCGTGCTCGATACGTTGGCGAACCAGACATTCGATGTCGTCGTCATCGACGAGGCCAGCATGCTGCCCACCACGCTCGCCATGCTGGTCGCGGGTCTCGGCAGCGGTCACACCATCGTCGCTGGCGATTTTCGCCAGTTGAGTCCTGTCGTGCTCTCAGATACACCCGATGCCCGACAATGGCTGGCGCAGAGCTCTTTCGAAGCTTCACAGGTGTCAAGCGACGTTCTACGGGGACGACCACCGCGATCACTGGTCGCGCTGACAACACAGCACCGCATGCGTCCATACATCAGTGACGCGGTCAGCGCAGGCTATTACCGCGAAAGTCCGCTCGTCACAGCAACTTCGGTAACCGATAGGAAACCAGTTAGCGGTCTTCCCTTCGACGGGGCTCCAACCGTAGCAATCGACACGTCGCAGCTGAGGACATGGGTCGCGCGACGCGGTGGGGTGAGCTCGCGCTACAACCTGATGCACGCCCAGCTCGCGGCAGCCATCGTGGCGGCGATTCCGCCATCAGCATCGGCAGCGTTGATCACCCCGTTCAATTCTCAATCGTCTCTACTTCGAGCATTTGCCAGGGACGGCAAACGATCTGGCTCGACTGTCCACAGGTTCCAGGGCGGCGAGGCGGATGTTGTGCTTTTCGACTGCGTCGACGCCGACGGCAGCAATTTCAAGCTACATCCGTGGTTTGGCAATGGTGAAGCTGGCGGCGAAGGCGCGCGGCTGGTCAACGTTGGAGCCAGCAGGGCACGCGAGCAATTGATACTCCTTGCGGACTTCGGTCGCGTTCACCGCCAACGCCGGCGACCCGACGCCAACTACGAGTTCTTCCGGAACTTGCTCAAGACCGCGAACGTCATCGGCATCGACGAGGTTTTTCGCCAGAGCCAGAGCGCACCGACCGAAGTCGTCACCGATTTGGATCGCCTTCGTACCGACATTTGCGAGAGCACAGGACCGATCGAGATCCGCAGTGCAACTGTTTCTCCGGATGTCCTTCATCCGCTCACCGAACCGCTCGCCTACGCGGCTCAACATCAACCAGTGTCGCTGTGGTTCTCTCCAGAACCGGATGGCGATCTCCCCTTGGCGGTCACACGGCTCACCACTTCGGATGTGTTTCTGCGACCCGCGAAGCCACTGAACGAGTCACTAGCTGTCGTCGGTGACGTTGTCTGGTCGTCGGCAGCACCGCTACTCGGAGAACGCATCGGAGGGACCTGGCTGCGGACCGAATGCGCGGAGTTCGCCGACGCGGTACGGATGATGACCCGACGCCGAACTGAAGGCGGCGCCCAAGGCAGCGACCAATGGCCGGACAAATGCCAGTGCGGCCGCCCGTTGACGCGTATCGAGAACCTCAAATTCGGCACCCGCGGGTGGTGCGTGTACTGCGACAGGTTCCCGTCGACACGACCCGCGTAGCGCGCAATGTCCGGGTTCCTGCAACCCTGTCGTACGCCCGTCGTACTGTCTTCTCAGCGCGACGCCCCGCCAGGGGCGATGGAGGATGATCAATGAGCACGACGCCGGTCGAAACCACCCACACCGTGGAACAGGATGGTCTTCGAGTTTCGATCCACGCACTGCCGGCGGTAAACCTGGCACTCGTCCATAACGGCGTCCCGCTGATATCGGCAATCGAGATCACCAACGCTGCCGACGTCGAGCTGACTGATCTCACGGTCACCGCTCACCTCTTGAGCGGCGAGGCGGAACTCACTGCCCCGATCACTCGCACTCACGACGGCCGGATAGCGCCCGGAGCCAGCGTCGTCTGGGACGACTTCGCGCAGTTCGTGCCCGCTACCGAGTTCCTCAAGACCTTGAACGAAAGTCAGCGCGGAAGTCTCACGCTGTCTGTATCGAGCGTGTGGGCGACACCAACTCAGATCACCATTCCGATTCGCGTCCTCGCGCACAACGAATGGTTCGCCCAGCCCGTCTTCTACGACTCTCTCGCTGCATTCGTGCAACCCAACACGCACTCCGTAACAGCGGTCCTCGACGACGCTGCCGAGATCCTCCGCGTCGACACCGGCGATTCGTCGCTCGGCGGCTACCAGCGCGGCCCGCAGCGCGCTGCGCTCATCGCCGCCGCCATCTACGAGGCGCTACATGTCCGCGGGATCAGATATATCGACCCGCCTGCGTCATTCGAAAACACAGGCCAGAAGGTTCGCACCACGTCGCAGGTCCTCGAAGAGCGATTTGGCACCTGCATCGACCTGTCGGTCGCCTACGCAGCATGCCTCGAAGCCGCGGGATTGCGCCCTCTCCTGTGGATCATGGACACCCATGCGTTCGCCGGATTCCTTCGCGACGACTCGACGTCACTCCCTCAGCCCTCCATCCTCGAAGAGAATGCGATGATCAATCTCGTCGAGTCCGGGATCGGTATTCCCGTCGATGCGATCTTCTACGCGGACGGCAAAGAGGGTTCCTTCGCGTCGGCGGTGTCGTCGGGCCGTAGGTTCTTCGGTGACCCGTCGCGGCTGAGGGGCGTGCTCAGCGTCGCAGCCGCGCGTCGCGACGGTGTTCGGCCGCTGCCCAGCGCCGATGAAGTCGCGCCACCGCAACCAGCACAC
>NZ_BAFB01000146.1 GCF_000248075.1 Gordonia otitidis NBRC 100426
CCGACAAGCGAATACACCGCACGCGGTACGGAGAACGAGAGGTCGTCGAACACCGGTGTGCCGTCGGGCCAGGCGTACAACACGTCGGACAGCGTGATCGAGGGTGTGAGGTCGACAGATGAGGGTGATGCCATGAGCAACTCCGAGAGGTCGGTGGGTGCATGCGGCGTCGGATCGACGCGGCTGCGTGAAACCAACCTCAGCTGTTCATGACTGTGAGCACTCCTGATCGTCGATGAACTCGTGATACGCGGCGGTCCGCCACCACGAGGGTTCGATCCACGATAACGCGCTCTCGCGGCCTGCTGTCAACCGAGTTCTTGTCGAAGACGTGCACGACAACGCGCTACCGTGAAGTCCATGTCCTTCATCCGCACCCAGGTCGGCAACGGAGTCGGCGAGATCATCCTCGACCGGCCCAAGGCACTCAATGCGCTCGATCAGACGATGATCGACGACATGCACGAGGTCCTCGGACGGTGGGGCGACGATGATTCGATCGAAACGGTTCTGGTGACATCCGCAAGCGACCGCGCGTTCTGCGCGGGCGGCGACATCCGGGCTATCCGCGACCACGCCGTCGCGCACGAGTACGACGAGATCAAGAACTACTTCGCCTCCGAGTATCGGCTTGACCAGATGATCGCGCACTACCCCAAGGCCTATGTCGCGCTGATCGACGGTGT